>JALYSL010000251.1 GCA_030854825.1 Pseudomonadota bacterium | reverse complement strand
GGCCAGGAAGGCGCAGACGGCGGCCACCTCTCGCGGCTCGCCGAGCCGGCGCAAGGGCGTGCGGCTCATGATGCGCGCCTTCGCTTCCTTGCTGCCGAGGACGGCGTTCGTCGCTAACGCGGTGGCGATCGTTCCCGGTGCGACGGCGTTGACGCGGATGCCGCGATCGGCGAGGGCCAGCGCCATCGCTCGCGTCAGCTGGTTGATGCCGCCCTTGCTGGCGTTGTAGCTGGCGATCGTCGCAATCGCCAGCACGCCGTTGACCGAGCTCATGTTGACGACGGCTCCGCCGCCCGTCTTCACCATCTCGCGCGTCACCGCCTGGGCGACGAGAAAGGCGCCCTTGAGGTTGACGCCGATGACCGCGTCCCAATCGGCTTCGCTGATGTCGAGAAAATCGGCGGCGCGAAAGATGCCGGCGTTGTTGACGAGGATGTCGATGCGGCCGAAGGCGGCGATCGTCGCCCGCGTCGCCGCCTCGACGTCTTCCCGGGACGAAACGTCGCAGCGGACGGCGAGGGCGCTTTCTTCGCCGCCGACGGATCGGGCGAGGCCGGTGGCCGCATCCGCGTCGATATCCCAGAGCGCGACTTTCGCGCCGCTTTGCGCGAAAAGCTCGACGCAGGCCGCGCCAATGCCGTTCGCCGCGCCGGTGATGACGGTGACCTTGCCGCTGAAATCGAACCGCAGCTCGCTCATCGAGTGACCTCCGCGCTGTGCGCTTCGGGATTTGCCTTGAAAACGGCCCGGTTCATGGCGCGGTGCGATCGAGCCAGATGCCGATGCCTTGGGCGTTGAGCTCGAGGTCGAGCTCCAGCAATTCGAGAATCTGCTCGCCGGTCAGGGTGACGCCGTGCCTTCGCAGGCTGCGCAGATGAATCAGCCCGAGGCCCTGCTTCAAGGCTTCGTGCCTCGACTTGCCGGCAGGCAGCGCCTTGGCGAACGAGACCATGTCATCGAGCTGGTCGAGAAAGAGCTCGCCCAGGCGCGGCACGTCGCCCACTCGTCCGAAGTGCGTCAGGTTGAGGTGACTCGGTGCGAAGGCAAGGATTCGGGCGATCGAGCGGCGCAAGGCTTCGGGCTGAAACTGCACCGGCGTCGTCGTCGGCATGATCCACGGCCCTCGCCCGGTATCGAACTCGCGATACGAGAGGCCGAAGGTATCGCCGGTGAAAAAGCTCCGGCTCGCCGCGTCCCAGATGCAGTGGTGGTGCATCGCGTGACCGGGGGTGTCCATGAAAGCGAGCGGCCGGCCGGCCAGCTGGACTGCCATGCCGTCCTTGGCCTTCATCACGCGATCCGCGGCAACCGGGACGATCGTCCCGTAGGAGCGTTCGATCTCCTCGGCGCCGTAGACCGCCGTCGCGCTGCGGACGAGCCAAGTCGGATCTATCAGATGGCGAGCGCCGCGCGAGTGCACGACGAGACGAGCGCACGGCAGCTGTCGCATGAGCAGGCCGACGCCGCCGGCGTGATCGAGATGCACATGCGTCGCGATGACCCAATCCACCGCGTCGGGTTCGAGCCCGACCGCGTCGAGCGCCGCGAGCAGGCGCGGCACCGAATGATTCGTGCCGGCATCGACGAACGCGGCGCGGCCTTGCTCCACGACGAGATACGCGGCATCGAAGCGCGCCCGGTGAAAACCGGTGTCGACGACGTGAATGCCGTTTTCGAGCGCTTCGACGAACTCGGGGAGACCGGCGACTGGAGCTTCTGCGCGCATCGCCGCGATTCTAGAGAGCACGTCGCGAACGCGGGTTCATGTGCGGACCCAGAATGCCTCAGGCGCTGCGGTGGCGTGGCCTCGAGGAGCGATCATGAATTCGAGCGCGGGACGGCTATTCGGATGGATCATGCTGGCGTCGCTGGCGCTTGCGGCCAGCGCCTGCAGCACGCTGCGTCCGCCGGGCGCATTGCCCATCGGCACATCGATCGACGAGGCGCGCCATTCGTACGGCGGCCCGACCGGCCAGTACCCGCTGCCCGGCGGTGGCACGCGGCTCGAATTCGCCATGGGGTCGTTCGGCAAGCAGACCTTCATGCTCGACTTCGATGCCGGCGGTCACCTCGTCGCCAATCAGCAGGTGCTGACGCCGGACGTGTTCGCGACGATCAAGCCGGGCATGTCGCCGGTCGACGTGCTGTCACGCATCGGCCGGCCGGCGTCGATCTTTCCGATCGGCTGGCAGCAACTCCAAGTCTGGAACTATCGCTTCGGCGGTCTGGAAGGTGACTGCGTTCTGTTCCAGGTCTCGATCAGCAACCAGAGCCGGGTCGTGACCGATGCCGGCCAGGGCTACGACCCGGCCTGCGATGCCGGCTCGACCGGCAGGGACTGAACCCAGCCGAACGGCCGCGAGCTGCCTAGGGCCAGCGACACACCGGCGCGAGCACTCGCGTAGTGTGAACAGGCCCTAAGCCGCAAGGAGCTGCCGCAGCACGTACGGCAGGATGCCGCCGTGGCGGTAGTAGTCGACCTCGATCGCCGTATCGATGCGCAGTGTCAGCGACACCGAGCGGCTCTTGCCGCCGGCCGAGTGGATGACGAGTGTCGCGTCCTGTTGCGGCCGCAGGTCGGCGTTGATGTCGACGTCGAAGGTCTCGTCGCCCTGGATGCCCAGCGATTCCCACGAGTCGCCCGGCTTGAATTGCAGCGGCAAGACGCCCATGCCGACCAGGTTCGAGCGATGGATGCGCTCGAAGCTCTTGGCCACGACCGCCTTGATGCCGAGCAGCTGCGTGCCCTTGGCCGCCCAGTCGCGGCTCGACCCGGTGCCGTATTCCTCGCCGCCGAAGACGACCGTCGACGTGCCTTCGGCCATGTACTTCATCGCCGCGTCGTAGATGAACATCTTCTCGCCGCTCGGCTGAAAGAGCGTCACGCCGCCTTCTTCGCGCGAGCCGCTCGCGTCGGCCGGAATCATCAGGTTCTTGATGCGCACGTTGGCGAAGGTGCCGCGCATCATCACGTCGTGGTTGCCGCGACGCGAGCCGTACGAGTTGAAGTCGGCCTTGACGACGCCGTTGTCCTTCAGCCATTGCCCGGCCGGCGACGCTTCCTTGATCGCGCCGGCCGGCGAGATGTGATCGGTGGTGATCGAGTCGCCGAAGAGCGCCATCGCCCGCGCGCCCTTGACGCCGACCTCGGCCGCATGCGGGGACATCTCGAAGCCGGCGAAGAATGGCGGCTTGGCGATGTAGGTCGACTCCGGCCAGGTGTAGACCTGCCCCGGCACGCCCTTGATCTTCTGCCACAGCGGCCCCGGCTCGCTCGCCACCTTGTCGTAGTTGGCCTTGAAGGCCTTGCCGTCCATCGCGAATTTCATCAGCGCGGCGATCTCGTCGCTGGTTGGCCAGATGTCGCCGAGGTAGACGTCCGTGCCGCCCTTGCCCTTGCCGACCGGCTCGGTCATCAGGTCCTTCAGCATCGTGCCGGCGATCGCATAGGCGACGACCAGCGGCGGGCTGGCCAGGAAGTTGGCCTTCAGGTTCGGGTGGATTCGCGCCTCGAAATTGCGGTTGCCCGAGAGCACGGCGGCGCAGACCAGGTCGTTCTTCGAGATCGCGTCGTTGAGCTCCGGCGTCAGGTCGCCGGCATTGCCGATGCAGGTCGTGCAACCATACGCGGCGACGTTGAAGCCGAGCTTTTCGAGATAGGGCAAGAGCCCCGCCTTGGTCAGGTATTCGGTGACGATGCGCGAGCCCGGGGCCAGCGAGGTCTTGATGTGCGGCGCCACCTTGAGGCCGGCCTCGACCGCCTTTTTCGCGAGCAGCCCGGCAGCCATCATCACGCTGGGATTCGAGGTGTTGGTGCACGAGGTGATGGCCGCGATCAGGACGTCGCCGTTGCCGACGGTCATGTCCGGCGCCGCCGGCTGCTCTGGCTCGGCCTCGTGCAGCGCCGCCGCCAGGGTCTGGCGGTTGGCGGACATTTCCTCGACGAAGCGGGGCGCGCCCGGTTGCACCGACGGTGTGCGCGGCACCTTGCCTTCGGCCTCGACGCTGCGCACGTCGTGCGCCCGCACCAGGTGACGCGTAAGCAGGCGGTCGGCCGTCTGGTTGAAGCCGTTCTCGGTCGGCGGCTTGCTGAACAGCGACGCGAACTGCGTCTTCACCTTGCCGAGATCGATGCGGTCTTGCGGCCGCTTCGGGCCGGCCAGACTAGGCGTGACGCTGCCGAGATCGAGCCTCACCGTCTTCGTGAAGTCGATCTGCCCGGAGCGCGCCACGCCATAGAGGCCCTGCGCCTTGAAGTAGGCCTGGAAAGCCTCGATCTCGTGCATCGTGCGGCCGGTACCTTCGAAGTATTCGATCGTCTTGTCGTCGACCGGGAAAAATCCCATCGTCGCGCCGTACTCCGGAGCCATGTTGGCCATCGTCGCGCGATCGGGCACGGCCAGGCTGGCGACGCCGTCGCCGAAGAACTCGACGAACTTGCCGACGACCTTTTCGCGGCGCAGGATCTCGGTCACGGCGAGCACGAGATCGGTCGCGGTGACGCCTTCGCGCAGGCGGCCGGTGAACTCGAATCCGACGACGTCGGGCATCAGGATGTAGACCGGCTGGCCGAGCATCGCCGCCTCGGCCTCGATGCCGCCGACACCCCAGCCGACCACGCCGATGCCGTTGATCATGGTCGTGTGGCTGTCGGTGCCGACCAGTGAATCGGGGTAGTACATCGGCGCTTCGCCGCGCTTGCCTTGCTTCTTGTGCACGCCGCGCGCCAGGTACTCGAGGTTGACCTGGTGGACGATGCCGAAGCCCGGCGGCACGACGCCGAAGGTATCGAACGCCTGCATGCCCCACTTCATGAACTGGTAGCGCTCGAGGTTGCGCTTGAACTCCAGCTTCATGTTGAGGTCGAGCGCCTTCTTGGTGCCGAAGTAGTCGATCATGATGGAGTGGTCAACGACCAGGTCGACCGGCACCAGCGGCTCGATCGTCTTGGCGTCCTTGCCCATCTCGGCGGCGACGTTGCGCATCGCGGCCAGGTCGGCGAGCAGCGGCACGCCGGTGAAATCCTGCAGCACGACGCGGGCGACGACGAAGGGAACTTCATCGAGGCGCGGTGCGTTCGCCTTCCAGCCGGCCACCTCGACGACGTGCTCTGGCAGGACGCGCTTGCCGTCGCAGTTGCGCAGCACCGACTCGAGCACGATGCGGATCGAGACCGGCAGGCGCGATACGTTCGGGTACTGCTTGGCCAGCGCCGGCAGCGAGTAGAACTTGCCTTCCTTGCCGGAAGCGGTCTTGAACGATTGCAGGGTGGAAGCGAAAGCGTGGGTCATGGGAAACCTCGACGAATGAAGTGGGAGTGAAGCACGCGCTGCTCAGCGGACTCGAGGCTCGATGACCTTGAGTCCCTTGAAGTAGTCGCGAAAAAAAACGGCGTCGCGCGTGACGAGCGCATCGCATTGGAGCAGCGCGTGGGCGCCGATCAGGAAGTCGGCGACGACGCGCTCGCGACGGCCGCCGCGGTCGCGAAAACGCCGTTGCATGTGCCCGGCCCGCACGGCCGCCTGCTCGGTCGTCGGCAGGTAGCGGATGCCGAGCGACAGCAGGCTTTCCATCGTCGCTTCCGATGCGGCGAGCATCGTATGGATCTCGGCGACGACCGCATCGCAGACGACAACTTCGCCGGCCGCCAGGGCGTGGCGCAGGCTCGCTTCGGCGGCATCGGCGAACTGCGGGTCTTCCACCAGGACGTCAACCAGCACGGAAGAATCGACGGCGATCATTTCGAGCGTTTCGCGGGCGCCTGATATGGGTCGCCTGGCGCGCGACCGCGGATGGCGCGAAGCGCCTCGTCGGTGCTCGTGAAGCCCTCGGCAAGCTTGAAGCGGCCGCGCAGGCGCGAGATCGCGTCGTCGACGTTCTTGCGCAGGATGATGGTGCTGCCGTCGAGCTCGACCTTGAGCTGGGTGCCCTTGGTCAGGCCGAGCGCATCGCGCACGGCCTTCGGCAGCGTAATCTGGCCTCGCTCGGCGACGGTGGCTTCCATGGTGTTTTCCAGGTTCGGTATGTACGAATCATACATACTTCGAAATACATATTCAAGCGCGAATCAGGCCCGCTTCGCCTCGAATTCCTTCATGTAGCCGACCAGCGCACGGACGCCCTCGATCGGCATCGCGTTGTAGATCGACGCGCGCATGCCGCCGACGATTCGGTGCCCCTTCAGGTTGAGCAGCCCGGCCGCTTTCGCACCGGCGAGGAAGTCGGCGTCCAGCTTCGGATCGGCCAGGTGAAAGGGCACGTTCATCAGCGAGCGGTCTTCATGGGCGATGCGGTTCGAATAGAAGTCGCTGGCATCGAGCGTGTCGTAGAGCAGGACCGCCTTAGCCCGGTTTCTCGCTTCCATCGCAACCAGGCCACCCTGCTCCTTGAGCCAGCGAAAGACCAGGCCGGCGACGTAGATCGCGTAGGTGGGCGGCGTGTTGATCATCGAGTTGTTCGCCGCTTGCACCGTGTAGTCGAAGGCCTGCGGCGTCATCGCCAAGGCGCCGCCGAGCAGGTCGTCGCGAACGATCACGAACGTAAGGCCGGCCGGGCCGATGTTCTTCTGCGCGCCGCCGTAGATCAGGCCGTAGTGCTCGACGGGGATCGGCCGCGACAGGATGTTCGACGACATGTCGGCCACCAGTGGCACGGCGCCGGTGTCGGGCGTCCAGTGGTACTCGAGGCCGCCGATCGTTTCGTTCGAGCAGATGTGAATGTAGGCGGCGTCGGCGTCGAGGTGCCACTCGGCCTGCTTCGGAATCGCCGTGAAGCCGTTGGCCTCGGAGCTCGCCGCGATCTCGACGCGGCAGTAGTGGGCGGCCTCGGCGATCGAGCGCTTCGACCACTCGCCGGTGTTCACGTAGGCGGCCTTGTCGTGGCCGCGCAGCAGGTTCATCGGCACGATCGCGTTCTGGCCGATCGCGCCGCCCTGCAGGAAGAGCACCTTGTAGTTGTCGGCGATGGCGAGGAGCTCGCGCAGGTTGGCCTCGGCCTCGGCCTGGATCGCCATGAACTCCTTGCCGCGGTGGCTCATCTCCATCACCGACATGCCGGAGCCGTTCCAGTCGAGCATCTCGGCGGCAGCCCGGCGCAGCACGGGTTCGGGAAGGGCTGCGGGGCCGGGGCTGAAATTGAAGGGGCGCGTCATGCGCCGCATTATCGAACCGTCAGCGCGCAGCCATGCGCAGCCGCAATGAAAACGCGCCCCGGGGCGCGCGCCGTGCGGGCCGGAGAGAGCGGCTCAGGACGAGGCCGACGCGGATGCTTCGGCGGCCTTCGCCGCCTTTGCCGCCTCGATCAACTCGCGCTGCTTCGGGCTGATGCAGGCGTCGACGATGCGGTGGCCGGTCTTGACATTGAGCAGCATCGACTTGCTGGCGATCTGCACCATCAAGGTTTCGCCGCGCACGTCTTCGAGACGAATGGCGCCGGTGGACGACAGCACTGGCTTCATCAGCCAGTCCGCTTTGCCGTCCTTGACGTCGACATAGGCGGAGTGCTTCACGCTCTGCGCGATGTCGACCTTCTGGTTGAACTCGCAGTCGTATTTGCCGTAGTACACCATCTCGGCGGCTTTGACCTGGTCCGGGCTGGCGTCGGGAATCGGTGCTTCGACCGGTGCCACGTGTCGCACCGCCTTTGGCGCGGCCTTCGCCATTTTGGTTGACTTCGCGGTTTGTGCCGCGGCGGGCAGGGCGATCGCGCCGGTGGCGAAAACGGCCAGGGCAAGAAGGGTCGAGCGGAAGGCGGGGTGTGCGGACATCGATGGAGCTCCTGGCGCTGTGGCGCGCGGCAGCCATTGTTGTTCAACGATCTGGCCGGGCGCGCTCGTCTTACCGTCGGTTACCGCCAGGGCGGGACTTGCGTCACGCTCGCCGGCTCCGCTCAACGCGAAGGGCGTGAATCGACGAAAAATCGTCGCTCGAAATCAGCCGGCAGGGCCACGCCGGTACGACGGGCCTGCGCGACGACGCGCCACCAGTAGCGATAGCTGGCGCGATCGTGCAGCATGTCGCCACGGCGGATCGGCGCCCATTCGGCCGATGCCGCCGCATCGATGATGGCGACCGCTTCGTCGACATCGCGGGCGTCGGGCGCGAACGCGGCAACGATGGGCCGGATCTGGTTCGGGTGAATGCTCCACATCCGGGTGTAGCCGAATTCGCGCACGGCGCGGCGCGCGGCCGCGGCGACGATGCCTGGATCGGCCAGCTCGGTGACGACGCAATGCGACGGCGTCTTGCCGAAGCCGTGGCACGCGGCGGCGATCTCGAGCTTGGCGCGGACCACGAGCGGGTGCGTGAACTGTCCTTCGGCCGTCATCGCCGAAGCAGGAATGGCGCCGCGATGCGCCGAAACGAAATCCATCAGGCCGAACGACAGCGACTCGATGCGCGGGTGCGCGGCAATCGCGGCCACATTGCGCAGGCCGGCGTGGGTTTCGATGAGCGCGTGAAGCGCAATCGTGCGGCCGTTCGCGGCTGCGTCGACGGCCGCGGCTGCGCGATCGACGTCGGCCACGCCTTCGACTTTCGGGAGCATGAGATAGGCGAGCCGGTCCGCGGCACGGCCGACGATCGTCGTCACGTCGGCGTCGAACGACGCGTGCCCGATCGGATGAACGCGAGCGCCGCAGCGGCCGTATGCATTGCGCGTCGACATCACCGTCTCGGCGACGAGATGCGCGTGCTCGCGCTCGCCGCCCACCGGCGCGCCGTCTTCGCAGTCAAGCGTGACGTCGAATACGGGACCGAGCTCGGCCTGCAGCTCGAGGCTCTTCGTCATGCGCGACTCGATG
Source organism: Pseudomonadota bacterium (assembly GCA_030854825.1). The sequence goes on along the minus strand of JALYSL010000251.1, from coordinate 762 downwards.
CCGGCGTAGTGATCGCAGACCGGCAAGGTGCCGGCGGCGTCGGCGGCGCCGAAGAGCAGCGTGCCTGGATCGACGAACGGAGCTTGCGCCATGGACACGACCGGACTCAGCCTTTGCGCCGGGCGACGATGAACAGGCGCGGGAAGATGAGCAGGCGAAGGCCGTCGGCGCACTCGGGATAGGCGGCTGCGATACGGCTTTCGTATTCGTCGAGAAAACGGGCGCGTAGCGCGTCGCTCAGGCGGTCGACGAAAGGCCTCAGGCCGGTGCTGCGCAGCCAGTCGACGATGGCCCGGGCCGATGGCATCGGGTGGTGATAGGTGGTGCGCCAGATATCGACACTCGACGCATCGCGGGCCAGCAGATCGTAGTAGCCGGTGGCCGGCAGGATGCGACTGCGCACGGCCGATGCCTTACCGATCGACGCGGCGAAAGCCGGCATCGTGGCCACCTCGCGCATCGCCTGGTGACTGGGCTGGTCGAGGTTGTCGGGCATCTGCACTGCGAGCACGCCACCGGGGGCGAGCGATGCGAAGAGCCGCGGGAAGAGGCCTGCGTGGTCGGCGACCCATTGCAAGGCGGCGTTGGCATAAACGAGCTCGGGCGCCGGCGCCGGCTGCCAGGTCGCGATGTCGGACCGCTCGAAGCGCAGGCGCGGCAGCCGCTCGCGTGCGCTCTCCAGCATCGCCTCCGAGCTGTCGGTGCCGATGACCTCGGCCTCGGGCCAGCGAGCGGCAAGCAGCTCGGTCGAGTTGCCTGGCC
>JALYSL010000208.1 GCA_030854825.1 Pseudomonadota bacterium | reverse complement strand
CAGCACCGGCCGCGCCTGCACCGGCGCCTTCCGGCAAGACGGGCAGCTGACGGCCCACCACGCCCGTGAAGAAATACCTTTTGGCCGGCCTGCTCGTCTGGCTGCCGCTCGCCGTGACAATCTGGGTGCTGCAGGCGGTGCTCGGCGTGCTCGACGGCGTGTTCGTCTGGCTGCTGAACGGCTCGCAGGCGGTGCTGCCCGAGGGTTCGCACAACTTCATCGAGTTGCTGCGCAAGATCCCGGGGCTTGGCGTCATCGTCATGCTGATCGGTCTGCTCGTCACGGGCATCTTTGCGACCAATGTCGTCGGTCAGTGGGCCCTCCGCCAGGGCCACCGCCTGCTCAATCGCATTCCGATCGTCAAGTCGATCTACAGCTCGGTGCAGCAGGTCTCGGATACGCTGTTTTCCAGCAGCGGCAACGCCTTTCGCGAGGCCGTTCTGGTGCAGTACCCGCGCGAACGTGCCTGGACGATCGCTTTCGTCACCGGCAAGCCGGGCGGCGAGGCGGCGCATCACCTGATCGGCGACTACCTCAGCATCTACGTGCCGACCACGCCGAATCCGACCTCGGGTTTTTTCCTGATGCTGCCGCGGGCCGATGTGATCCCCCTGGCGATGAGCGTCGACGACGCGCTCAAGTACGTGATCTCGATGGGCGTCGTCGCGCCGCCGATCGTGCTCGAGCGAACCCCGCTACCGCTGCGAAATTCGATCGGCTGAGCGATCGGCGAGCGCTCAGCCTGAACGAACGCGCAGCCTGCGCTGGTCAGTGCCGTTCGGCGGCGAAGCCCTGCCACGGCGGCGCTTCGCGATCCTCAAGACGAATGCATGGAGTGATGTGATGAGAACGACGTATTGCGGCCTGGTGAGCGAAGCGCTCCTCGGCCAGACGGTCACGCTGATGGGTTGGGCGCACCGCCGCCGCGACCACGGCGGCGTGATCTTCATCGATCTGCGCGACCGCGAAGGCCTGGTCCAGATCGTCTGTGATCCCGACCGCGCCGCGACCTTCAGCGTCGCCGAGGAAGTGCGCAACGAGTTCTGCCTGAAGGTGACCGGGCTCGTGCGCGCTCGCCCGGGCGGCACCGACAACGCCAACCTCACCAGCGGCAAGATCGAGGTGCTCTGCCACGAGCTCGAGGTGCTGAACCCGAGCGTGACGCCGCCGTTCCAGCTCGACGAGGAAAACCTCTCCGAGACAACGCGCCTGACGCACCGCGTGCTCGATCTGCGCCGGCCGCAGATGCAGCGCAATATGCTGCTGCGCTATCGCGTGGCGATGGAGGTGAGGAAGTTCCTCGACGCCAACGGCTTCATCGACATCGAGACGCCGATGCTCACCAAGAGCACGCCCGAGGGCGCCCGCGACTACCTCGTACCGAGCCGCGTCCACGACGGCATGTTCTTCGCGCTGCCGCAAAGCCCCCAGCTCTTCAAGCAGCTGCTGATGGTGGCGGGCTTCGACCGCTACTACCAGATCACGAAGTGCTTCCGCGACGAAGACCTGCGTGCCGACCGCCAGCCCGAGTTCACGCAGATCGACATCGAGACCTCGTTTCTCGACGAGGTCGAGATCCGGACGATGTTCGAAAGCATGATCAAGAGCACCGTGCAGCATGCGATCGGCGTCGAGCTGCCGCCGTTTCCGGTGATGACCTACACCGAGGCGATGCGCCGCTATGGCTCCGACAAGCCCGACCTGCGCGTCAAGCTCGAGCTGACCGAGCTCACCGGCGTGATGGCCGACGTCGACTTCAAGGTCTTCTCGACGCCGGCGAAGATGAAAGGCGGCCGCGTCGCCGCGCTTCGCGTTCCGGGTGGTGGCGAGATGACGCGCGGCGAGATCGACGCCTACACGGAGTTCGTGAAGATCTACGGCGCCAAGGGCCTGGCCTGGATCAAGGTCAACGACATGTCGAAAGGCCGCGAGGGTCTGCAGTCGCCGGTCGTCAAGAACCTGCACGACGTGGCGCTCGCCGAAGTCCTGAAGCGCACCGGCGCCCAGGACGGCGATCTCATCTTCTTCGGCGCCGACAAGGGCTCGGTCGTCAACGATGCGCTCGGCGCCTTGCGCGTCAAGGTCGGGCATAGCGAATTCGGCAAGGCCCGCGGCTTGGTGCAAGGCGAATGGGAGCCGCTCTGGGTCGTCGACTTCCCGATGTTCGAGTACGACGACGCGGCCGGCCGCTGGAACGCCGTGCACCACCCGTTCACCGCGCCGAAGGACGGCCACGAGGACTGGCTCGAAACCGAGCCCGGCCGCTGCGTCGCCAAGGCCTACGACGTGGTGCTGAACGGCGTCGAGCTCGGCGGCGGCTCGGTGCGGATTCACAAGGAAGACGTGCAGAGCAAGGTCTTTCGCGCGTTGAAGATCGATGCCGAAGAAGCGCAGGCCAAGTTCGGCTTCCTGCTCGACGCGCTGCAGTACGGCGCGCCGCCGCATGGCGGCATCGCCATCGGTCTCGACCGCTTCGTGATGTTGCTGGTTCGGGCCGAGTCGCTGCGCGACGTCATCGCCTTCCCGAAGACGCAGCGCGCGCAGGATCTGCTCACCAACGCGCCCGGCCCGGTCGACGAGAAGCAGCTGCGCGAGCTGCACATCCGCCTGCGCAGCACGCAGGTGGCAGGCGGCTGACGCCATGACCGGCAAAGGGCGGTTCAAGATCCCGGAATCCGTCCTCGCCGTCATCCACACGGCCGCGCTCGAGGTGTTGCTCCTCGAGCGCGCCGACGCGCCGAATTTCTGGCAGAGCGTCACGGGGTCGAAGGACGCCGTGGACGAGCCGCTCGAGACAACCTGTCGCCGCGAGGTGGCCGAAGAAACCGGCATCGATATCGGTGGCCCTCGTGTGCACGCTAATTGCCTGCGCGACTGGGGCATGCGCAATGTCTACGAAATCTATCCGCAATGGCGGCATCGCTATGCTGAGGGCGTGACGCACAACACCGAGCACGTATTCGGCCTGCTCGTGCCGCGCGACATCGAGGTTGGCCTGGCGCCGCGCGAGCATCTCCGCTTCGAGTGGCTCGGCTGGGAGGCTGCCGCCGATCGCTGCTTTTCACCGTCGAATGCCGAGGCCATCCTTCACCTGCCGCGCTTGCACGGCTGACCGATCTTCCATGCGTACGCTCCACACCACGACCGCAACGACGCAATCGAGCAGCGTGCTGCGCGTCGCCACGTACAACATCCACAAGGGCGTGCGCGGGGTCGGGCCGAGGAAACGCCTCGAGATCCACAACCTCGTGCTCGGCATCGAGGCGCTCGACACCGACCTCGTCTTCCTGCAGGAAGTGCGGCGCATGAACCGGGCCGAAGCGCGCCAGTTCCCCGACACCAAGATCGGCTGGCCGAAGATTCCGCAGGCCGACTACCTCGCGCCCGAGGGCTACGAGGTCGCCTATCGCACCAATGCCGTCACACGCGACGGCGAGCACGGCAACGCGCTGCTGTCGCGCTGGCCGCTCGGCGACATCGGCCACCACGATGTCTCCGACCACCGCTTCGAGCAGCGTGGCCTGCTGCATGTACCCGTGATCTGGAACGGCACGACCGTGCACTCGATCGTCGCCCACTTCGGTCTCATCCATTCGAGCCGAGTGCGCCAGGTCGAACGGCTGCGCGGCTTCATCGAAGCCAACGTGCCGAAGAACGAGGCGCTCATCGTCGCCGGCGATTTCAACGACTGGGGCCAGCGCCTCGACTCGCTGATGACGCACTGCGCGCTGCAACGCGCCGGCGTTCCGGGCGACCCGCCCGCCCGCTTCAACACCTTTCCTTCGCGCATCCCGCTGTTCTCGATGGACCGCATCTATGTGCGCGGCTTTCGCTGCGTTTCGACAGCGGTACCACGCGGCACGGCGTGGGCCCGCATGTCGGATCACCTTCCGCTGATCGCCGAGCTCGAGCTTGCCTGAGCCCGACGGCCGCCGCGAACATGCCCGAATCGAAGCGCGCGGTCCAGGCGGCGCGTGCGTTGCAGCCGGGACACCGGATCGAACTGCTGAAAGGCGGCGAGGCGCTCTTCGCGGCGCTGAACGCGGCCATCGACACGGCCCGAGCCGAAGTGCTGCTCGAGACCTACATCTTCGAGTTCGCCGGCGCCGCCCTCGGCGTCGCCGAGGCACTCGAGCGCGCGGCAGCGCGCGGCGTGACGGTCCGCGTCGTCGTCGACGGCTTCGGCAGCGGCGACATCCCGCCCGAATGGCAGGCGCGCTGGAAAACGGCAGGCCTGCACTGGCGCATCTTCAATCCGGCCGGCGGCTGGCGCGTGCTGATGCCCAAGCGTTGGCGCCGGTTGCACCGCAAGCTCGCCGTCGTCGACGGCGCGACCGCCTTCTGCGGCGGCATCAACCTGCTCGACGACTACCTCGACCCGACGCACGGCAAGCTCGACGAGCCGCGCTTCGACTTCGCCGTGCGGGTGACGGGGCCGCTCGTCGACGATGCACACGAGACGATGACGCGCCTCTGGCTGCGCCTGCAGGTGACGCGCGAGGCGCGTCAGCACGACTTCAAGAAGGCGCTGCAGGCGGTACGCGACGCGGCGCACGCCGGCGCCGACATGAGCGACCCGGAGATGAGCGCCGGCGACTTCG
>JALYSL010000182.1 GCA_030854825.1 Pseudomonadota bacterium | reverse complement strand
TGGTTCAAGGTCGACGAGCAAGGCCATGGCGGCCTCGCCGACTGGGACATCAGCCGCGACGCCCCCTACTTCGGGATCCAGATTCCCGACGCGCCGGGCAAGTACTTCTACGTCTGGCTCGACGCGCCGGTGGGCTACCTCGCCTCGCTGAAGAACTACTTCGACAGCGGCGGCGCCAGGGCAAACGGCGAGCCGCGCTCGTTCGACGAGTTCATGGCCGATCCGAAGGTCGAGCAGATTCATTTCATCGGCAAGGACATCACCTATTTCCACACGCTGTTCTGGCCGGCGATGCTGCATTTCAGCGGCCGCAAGGTGCCAGACCGCATCTACGTGCACGGCTTCATCACGACCGGCGGCGGCGAGAAGATGAGCAAGAGCCGAGGCACCGGCATCTCGCCGCTGCGCTATCTCGAGATCGGCATGAACCCGGAATGGCTGCGCTACTACATCGCCGCCAAGCTGAACTCACACGTCGAAGACATCGAGTTCAACCCGGAGGACTTCATCGCCCGGGTGAACAGCGACCTGGTCGGCAAGTACGTGAACATCGCCAGCCGAGCGGCCGGGTTTCTGACGAAGCAGTTCGACGGCCAACTCGGCGACGACACCGGCGAGCACGACATCCTGGTGACGCAGATTCGCCAGCCCGCCGAGGAGATTGCCAGCCTCTACGAAGAGCGCGAGTACGGCAAGGCGCTTCGCCGGGTGATGGAGCTGGCCGACGCGGTCAACGCCTACTACGACACCTGCGAGCCGTGGAAGCTGGCGAAGCAAACGGGGCCGGTGGAGCGCAAGCGCCTGCAGGCGGTCTGTTCGCGGGTCATCGAGGCCTTCCGACTGCTCACTCTCTATCTCGCGCCAGTGCTGCCCGTGCTCACCGCCGACGCGTGCCGCTTCCTGCGCATCGAGCCGCAGCGGTGGGCCGACACGTCGCGCAGTCTGGTCGACGAAAAGCACGTCATCGGCAAATACCAGCATCTCGCACAGCGAGTCGACTCGAAACAGGTCGATGCCTTGTTCGAGCCGGCGGCCGTGTCGACGACAGCCGGAGCCGAGCCGATCGCCCTGCCGCTCCCCGGCGGCGAGCCCATCGCACCGACCATCACGATCGACGACTTCGCCAAGCTCGACCTGCGCATCGCGCGGATCGTCGCCTGCGAAAAAGTCGAAGGCTCGACCAAGCTGCTGCGCCTGACGCTCGACGTCGGCGAGCCAGCGCATCGCACCGTCTTCAGCGGCATCCAGTCGGCGTACACGCCGGAGCAGCTCGTCGGCAAGCTCACCGTCGTGGTCGCCAATCTCGCGGCGCGCAAGATGAAGTTCGGGCTCAGCGAAGGCATGGTCCTGGCCGCGTCGCACAAGGACGAGAAATCGCATCCGGGCCTGTTCGTGCTCGAGCCGCACAGCGGTGCGATTCCCGGCTTGCGGGTTCGCTGACGCGCGCGTTGCCGTGAGCGCCGACGGAGTCGTTCGCCAGTTTGCCGACGCGACCTGGGCCGACGACGGGCCGACGCGCGGCGTCGAGAACGTCGTCGAAAGCGGCCACGTGCTGGCGTTCCCGCATCTTGCGTTCGTTCTCGACGACAGCGAGAAGCGCTTCCTCGATCCGCGCTGGGCCGACGGCAACGCCAAGAACGTCTCCTTGCGTTGGCCGGCCGGCGAGTTGCGCGGCGCCGTCGGCGAGCCGGCCGACCTCGCGGCGCTGAAGCGCATGATCGAGCGCTATGCCGATCACAGCGAGGCCTTCGCCCTGCGCCTGTTTCCGCACTATCGCGGCAAGCTGCGCCGCGGCAACTCCTCGTTCCGGCCGACCGACGTGGCCGGCCGCGTGCGCAGCTGGCGCCAGGACGACACGCGCCTGCACGTCGACGCCTTTCCCTCCAACCCGATGCAGGGCACGCGCCTCCTGCGCGTCTTCTGCAACGTCAACCCGCACGGCGAGCCGCGTCGCTGGCGCGTTGGCGAGTCGTTCGAGGACCATGCGAAGCGCTACCTCGGTGCGATCGACAAGCCGTGGCCCGGCTCGGCCTGGCTGCTCGCCACGCTCGGCATCACCAAGCGCCGCCGCACCTGTTACGACCACTTCATGCTGCAGCTGCACGACCGGGCCAAGGCTGACCTCGAATTCCAGCGCAACTCGCCGCAGCAGCGCGTCGATTTCGTACCGGGGACGACCTGGATCGTCTACAGCGACCAGGTCCTGCACGCGGCGATGGGTGGCCAGCACATGATGGAGCAGACGTTCTATCTCGAGGTCGAGAGCCTGCAACAGCCCGAGTCCTCGCCGTTGCGTGTGCTCGAACGGCTGCTCGGACGACCGCTGCGCTAGCAGCGTCGGCGGCCGGCCGCGTCGCGCCCGCTTGGCGACCGCGCCGCACGCGAGTAGGATGCGATATCGACGCACATCGCATTAACATGCAGAGCTCATGGAGCTGAAGACGGCGCGCCTGACGCTGCTGATCGACCCGGCGAAGAAAACCGCCTTCGAACGGCTTTGCGCGCAGCAGGATCTGACGCCTTCGCAGGTCGTGCGCCAGCTGATCCGCGCCTACCTGATCGAGCACGGCGCGAGCTTTACACCGAGCGGAGCAAAACCTGCCGGACGAGCCATGCCGGCGGCCGTGGAGCGCCGTCGCGATGCGCCTCCGGCGAAGCCGCGGGCGCGCCGCTGAAGCGGCTGCCATGAGCGGCGACGCCGGCACATATCACTGGATGGCCCTCGACAGCGCGCTGCTGGTGATCGCGCTATGGTTGCTCATCGGCCTGTTCGGCGTGCTCGCGCTGCGTCGCTTCAAGCTGGTGTCGCGCGTCCTGTTCCCGCTCGGCGGTGCGGTCGGGCTGGCGTTGTTCGCCATCGGGCTCGTCGCGGTCGTCCAGACACCCGAGGTCGCCGTCCTGGCCATCGGCCTGCCGACCCTGCCCTTTCACCTTCGTCTCGATAGCCTGTCGGCCTTCTTCCTGATGGTGATCGGCTGCGCCGCGGCCGGCGTGTCGGCGTTCGCGGCCGGCTATTTCCGCCGCGGCGAGGGCACGCCGCCGGGATTGCTGTGCCTCGAATACCACCTGTTCCTCGCGAGCATGGCCGGTGTGGTGCTGGCCGACGACGCGTACTCCTTCATGGTGATGTGGGAGACGATGGCGTTGTCGTCATTCTTCCTCGTCACCGCGAATCATCGCATCCCGGAGATCCGCCGCGCCGGCTACCTCTACCTGTTGATGGCGCACATCGGCGCGATCGGCATCCTGATGTGCTTCGGCGTGCTTCAGGCCGGCACCGGCGACTACACCTTCGCCAACATGCGCGCGCAGAACCTGACGCCATTCTGGGGCTCGGTCGCGTTCGTGCTGGCGGTGTTCGGCTTCGGCACCAAGGCCGGCGTGCTGCCGCTGCACGTCTGGCTGCCCGAAGCCCATCCGGCCGCGCCGTCGCCGGTCTCGGCGCTGATGAGCGGTGTGATGCTGAAGACCGCGATCTACGGCCTGCTGCGCGTGCTGTTCGACCTGCTGCACATGCAGTCGTGGTGGTGGGGTGGACTGCTGCTCGCACTCGGCCTGGCGACTGCGCTGTTCGGCGTCGTCTTCGCCGCGGCCCAGGTCGACATGAAGCGGCTGCTGGCCTATTCGTCGATCGAGAACATCGGCCTGCTGTTCGCCGCCATCGGCCTGGCGGTCGTCTTTTCCGCGTACGGCATGCTGCCGATGGCGGCGCTGGCGCTGACTGCGAGCCTGTATCACGTCGCCGCCCACGCGCTGTTCAAGAGCCTGCTGTTCCTCAGCACCGGCTCGGTGCTGCATGCGACCGCAGAACGCAGCCTCGGCAAGCTCGGCGGCCTGATCCGCACGATGCCGTGGGTGGCCTGGCTTACGTTGCTCGGCGCGCTGGCCAGCGCCGGCCTGCCGCCGTTCAGCGGATTCGTCTCCGAGTGGCTGCTGCTGCAGAGCTTCCTGTTCGCGCCCGGGCTGCCCGACCCGGTGCTCAACATGCTGATCCCGGTCGTCGCCGCGCTGATCGCGCTGGTCGCAGCGCTGGCCGGCTACACGATGGTCAAGTTCTTCGGCGTCATCTTCCTCGGCCGCCCACGCGAGGAAAAGCTCGCCCACGCCCGCGATGCCGGCCCGTGGGAGCGCGCCGGCATGGTGTGGCTCGCAGCCGGCTGCATCGGCCTCGGGTTGCTGCCAATCCAGTTCATCCGGCTGATCGAACCGGTAACGCAGCAACTGGTCGGCGCGGGCCTCGGCGACGCCACGGCGACTGGCCGCTGGCTGCTCGCGCCGACCTCGGTCGAGCGCGCGAGCTACAGCCCGGTGATCTTCCTGCTCGGTGTCGCGGCGAGCTGCGCACTCGCCTACTTGCTGGTACGCCGCTTCTATCACGGGCGCCTGCGCCGCGCCGAACTCTGGGACTGCGGCTATCCGGGCCAGACCCCGCGAATGCAGGACACGGCCGAAGGTTTCGGCCAGCCGATCCGGCAGATCTTCACGCCGTTCTTCCGCATGCAGCGCGAACTGCCGAGCCCGTTCGACAGTCATCCGCACTACCGCGTCGTCGTCGAGGACCCGATCTGGCATGCGCTGTACCTGCCGATCGCCGCTGCGGTGGCGCGCGTCGCCCGCCTGGTCGGCCTGCTGCAACAGGGCCGGATCGCGGTCTACCTGCTCTACAGCTTCGTCACGCTGATCGCGATGCTGCTGCTGGTGAGCCGATGAGCACCCGGTCGAGACCCGCATGACATTTTCCGGCGCCCTGGCTCAGCTGCTGGAGATCCTGGTCGCGCTCGCGCTCGCGCCGCTGCTGACCGGCTGGGTCAACCAATGGCGCGCCTGGCTGCAGAACAAGAGCGCGCCCAGCCTGTTCCAGCCGTACCGGCTGCTGCACAAGCTGTTCAACAAGGACTCGGTGGTGGCCGAGCACGCCTCCGCGCTGTTTCGCTCGACGCCGTACATCGTGTTCGGCTGCGTCGCGCTCGCCTGCTCGATCATCCCGACCCTTTCGACTGATCTGCCGCTGTCGCAGGCTGCCGACGTGATCGCGCTGGTCGGCCTGTTCGCGCTGGCCCGGGTGTTCATCTCGCTCGCGGCCATGGACATCGGCACCGCCTTCGGCTCGCTCGGTGGGCGGCGCGAGATGCTGATCGGCTTCCTGGCCGAGCCAGCGCTGCTGATGGTGATGTTCTCGGCCTCGCTGATCTCGAAGTCGACTTCGCTGACGACGATCGTCGAGACGCTCGCACATCGCAATCTGGCGATCTACCCGGGTCTCGCGTTCGCCGGCGTCGCCTTCACGATGGTGTCGCTGGCCGAGAACGCCCGCGTCCCGATCGACAACCCGGCCACGCACCTCGAGCTGACGATGATCCACGAGGCGATGATCCTCGAGTACTCGGGCCGCCACCTCGCGCTGCTCGAATGGGCCGCCAGCCTGAAGCTGTTCGCCTATTCGTGCATCGGCCTGGCG
>JALYSL010000165.1 GCA_030854825.1 Pseudomonadota bacterium | reverse complement strand
GGTGAGTGCCTTGTCCGGCCCGACCGCGCCGGCCGGCCTGGGGCCGCGAGCGCAGCGGCCCTCCGCCGGCGACGAATCGTGGTTCGGTGGATTCAGCGCGACCGGCGATACGCAATCGCTGATCGACGACTCGCGTTTCACCGCCTCGTGGCAGGCCGACGCCGAGGCGAGGCTACGTCGAGGGCCGGCAGCGGCCGCCCGCGCGACAACGTTCGAGCGCATCTATCGGGCCTTCATCGCGGCACGCGCGGCGCTCGGTGCGTCGCTTGCGGCGACGCTCGGGGTTGCCAGCGCATTCGGGCTGCGGCCGAGCGTTCCGATCGGCGCTTTGAGCATCACCTACGCGACGCTGGCCATCAGCATGTGGTTGCTGCCGCGCTTTCGCCGCGGCGCGGCGCCGCAATCGTTCGCGCGGCTGCGCAGCCCGCAGTGGCTCGCCACCATCGGCGCGGACCTCGCATTTTTCACCGGCCTGCATATCGCCTCGCCGGGATCGAGCTTCAACTACGTGGCGCTGCTGGTCCTGCCGGTGTTGATGGCCGGTGTTCTGACCCCGCGACTGATGGCGCTCGGCACCGCGGCGCTCGCCACGCTGGCGCTTCTCGGCACGGCCTGGCTCGGCCTCTTGTCCGGCGGCGACGGTCCGCTCCTCATGACTCAGGCCGGCTTGGCCGGCAGCGGCTTTTTCGTCATTGCCGTTCTTGCCGGCGAGCTGGCCCGTCGCTTGGCCCGCGAGGAATTGAGTGCGCGCGGCAGCATGGAAATGGCGCGCCAGCAGGCGCAGCTCAATCGCCTGGTGCTCGAAGAGATGGAAGATGGGGTTCTCGTCGTCGATCGCGGTGGCAAGGTCCGGGCGGCGAACCCGGCGGCACGGCGCCTGCTCGCGCCCGAAGGAACGAGCCGCGCGGCACCGTTCCAGTTGCGCGGCGTGCCGGCATGGGGCGCTCTGGTCAGCGCGGTCGAGCGCGCCTTCGCCGAGGCGACCTGGCCCGAAGCCGGTCGCGACGTGGCGTTGCCTTTCGCGCCCGATTCGAGCCGGACCCTGAGAGCGCGAATCCGCTTCACCAGGAAGCGCGAGCCGGGCGCGAGCGAAGACGTCTGCGTCGTCTTTCTCGAAGACGTGCGCACTGTCCAGGCGCGCAGCCGACAGGAAAAGCTGGCGGCGATGGGACGCGTCTCGGCCGGCATCGCCCATGAGATCCGCAACCCGCTGGCGGCGATCGCGCAGGCCAACGCGCTGCTCTCGGAAGACGCCACTGATCCGGCGCAGCGGCAGCTGATGCGCATGGTGACGGAAAACGTCGAGCGTCTTAAACGTATCGTCGACGACGTGATGGAGGTGGCGCCCGGCCACGCCCAGGACGTCGGCGCCGTCGATGCGACGGCTCAGCTCGCCGCCGTCTGCAGCGAATGGGCGCAGGCGGCCGGAGTGCAGCTCGGCGAGCAGAGCGTGCTGCGCGTCGAGTTGCCTGCGGAGCCGCTTGGCGTCATGTTCGATGCCGAGCATCTGCGCCGTGTGCTCGTCAATCTTCTCGACAACGCGCGCCGTCATGCCAGCGAGCGGCCTGGTGCGATCTTGCTGGCGCTGCGGCCGGTCGACGAGGCTCGTGCCGAATTCAGCGTGCTGTCCGACGGAGCGCCGATCTCGACCGACGTCGAGCCCTATTTGTTCGAGCCCTTTTTCTCGACCCGCAGCCGCGGCGCCGGTCTGGGCCTATACATTTGCCGCGAACTCTGCGAGAGATACGGGGCGCGCATCGAATACCGGTTGCGACCGGCCGATTCGCCCAGGCGCAACGATTTCCTCGTCGACATGCGTCGCGTCGCCTTGCAAACTTCCGAAGCCCGATTGCACCTCACGCCATGACCACCGCCTCGCATTTCAGCCTGCTCGTCGTCGACGACGAACCCGATCTGCGCACGCTGTACGAGCTGACGCTGTTGCGCGAGGGCTACGACCTCGATACCGCGGGCACGGTGCAGGAAGCGCTGCTGCATCTCAAGGACCGTACCTACAGCGCGGTCATCACCGACATGAGATTGCCTGACGGCTCGGGCCTCGACGTCTTGCGCTGGCTCGAAGAAAATGGCCGGCGCGAGAAAACGATCGTCATCACCGCCTACGGCTCTTCGGAGAACGCGGTCGAAGCGCTGAAGGCCGGGGCCTACGACTATTTGACCAAGCCGGTCGATCTCAAGCAGTTTCGTGGCGTCGTCGCTTCGGCGCTGGGCCGCGGCGGCAGCGGCCCGACGGTCGATCCGGCCAGCCTGCCTTCGGAGTTGCATCGATCGGTGCCGCCG
>JALYSL010000162.1 GCA_030854825.1 Pseudomonadota bacterium | reverse complement strand
GTGGCCAGCATCGACACCCGGCCGGCCGAGCTGCTGCGCGCGACGCGCACCCGTGAAGCGACGGTGCGGTTGGCCGCGCCGAGCGAAGGCGAAAGCACGCTGGCCGACTACCGCTCGCTCGGCCTCAGCCTGAAGCAGCATCCGCTCGCCCTGCTGCGCACCCAACTCGCCGAGTTCCGGGTCGAGCCGGCCTCGCGCCTGCGTACCTACCCGCACGGCCGGCTGGCGCGGGCGAGCGGCCTCGTCACGCACCGGCAGCGGCCCGAGACGGCCAAGGGCACGGTCTTCGTCACCCTCGAAGACGAGACCGGGGCGATCAACGTCATCGTCTGGCCCAAGGTTGCCGAGCAGCAGCGAAAGCCCTTGCTCGGCGCGACGCTGCTCACCGTCTACGGCCAGTGGCAGCGCCAGGGCGAGGGCGACGAGGCGGTGATGCACCTGCTCGCCGTGAAGATGATCGATCACACGCCGCTGCTCAACGGCCTGGTCAGCCGCAGCCGCAATTTCCGCTAGGGGCGCACCGCTCTCCGGCAAAATCGTGGCCGATGAGCGCCCAAGTCGTCACCCCCGAGCTGAGTCGCTGGATCGTCTCGCAAGCCGCCGCCGGCCACTCGCCCGAGGCCGTGCTCGAGGCCATGAAGGCGAGCGGCTGGGAAGAAGAGACGGCGATCGAAGCGCTCGAGTCGACGATGCGCGACCACCTGCTGCAGATGCGCAGCGGCGACGCGGTCGCAAGCGAGCCGGCCAAGCCGGTGCCGGGCCAGGAGCTGTCGGCGGCGACGCCGCAGCTCAGCGCCGAAGGCCGCGACGTGAAGGTGCTGATGTCGCTCAAGCAGCCGCGCATCGTCGTCTTCGGCAACCTGCTCTCCGCCGAGGAATGCGAGGAGATCATCGCCCTGGCGCGGGCCCGGCTGTCGCGCTCCGAAACGGTCGAGACCAGCACCGGTGCTAGCGAAGTGAACGAGGCGCGCACCAGCGACGGCATGTTTTTCCAGCCGGCCGAGTTTCCGGTCTGCGGCCGGCTCGAGGCCCGCATCGCCACGCTGCTCGGCTGGCCACTCGAGAACGGCGAAGGCCTGCAGGTGCTGCGCTATCGGCCGGGCGCCGAGTACAAGCCGCACTACGACTACTTCGACCCGGCCGAGCCCGGCACCGAGTCGATCCTCAAGCGCGGCGGCCAGCGAGTCGGCTCGCTCGTCTGCTACCTCAACACGCCGTCGGCCGGGGGTGCCACGGTCTTTCCCGATGCCGGCTTCGAGGTTGCCCCGGTGCAGGGCAACGCCGTCTTCTTCAGCTACGACCGCGCCCACCCCTCGACCAAGTCGCTGCACGGCGGCGCACCGGTCGTCGCCGGCGAGAAATGGGTCGCCACCAAGTGGATGCGGGAGCGTCGGTTCGAGTGAGCCTGCCGGCCGCCTCAGGCGGCGGCTTTCCAGGTCGAGATCAGGCCGAACGGGCGGCTGCGCTCGAGGCGGCTTTGCTTGCGCTCTTCCCAGATCTGCGGCCCTTCGAGGCTCCAGCCGCTGATGCAGCCGTCGAGCTCGGCCCGGTCGATGCGGCGATAAGCGCGGCCCGACGACTCGCCGCGCCAGCCACCGAGGCGAAGGCGCCAGGGCAGGGCCACGGTGGGCGCTGGCACCCAGTAGACGCAGCCGCGCTCCTGCCAGAACGCCTGGCGTTCGAAGTTGACCCTGCCGGCGAACCCGGTACGAGCCTCGAACAGCGCGAAGCCCGCATCCTCTCCTTCCATCTCGACGACGCTCATGCCGATGTCGCCGGGCGAATCGCCGGCGCCGCGATAGACGAGGAAGACGCGGGCGATGCGATCGGCGGCGAGCCGGTCGATCTCGACTTCGTCCCGGTAGACGACGATAGCCTGCTGCTGCCAGAGCGTCCGCCAGTTCGTCTTCATGGCCATCCTTCGTCGCGTGCGCAAGGGGAAAGGCCCCGACCTTAGCGCTGCGAGCAACGTGAAGCTGTGACGAGGCGCAAGCGTCGTTACGAAGGCGCCCGCTCTCAGTAGACAACGACCGATCGGATCGACTCGCCGCGCTTCATCAGAGCGAAGCCTTCGTTGATGTCTTCCAGCTTGAGCCGGTGCGTGATGAGCTCGTCGATGGCAATCTTCTTGTCCATGTACCAGTCGACGATCTTCGGCACGTCGGTGCGGCCACGGGCGCCGCCGAAGGCCGAGCCACGCCAGATGCGGCCGGTGACGAGCTGGAACGGCCGCGTCGCGATCTCGGCGCCGGCGGGCGCGACGCCGATGACGATCGACTGGCCCCAGCCCTTGTGGCAGCACTCGAGCGCCTGGCGCATCGTCGTCGTGTTGCCGATGCACTCGAAGCTGTAGTCGGCACCGCCGTCGGTGAGCTGGACGATCCGGTCGACGACGTTGGCCCCATCTTTCGGATTCACGAAGTCGGTCATGCCGAACTTGCGCGCCATCGCTTCGCGGCCGGGGTTGACGTCGACGCCGATGATCTTGCCGGCGCCGACCATCTTCGCGCCCTGGATCACGTTCAGGCCGATGCCGCCGAGCCCGAACACGACGACGTTCGCGCCCGCCTCGACCTTGGCCGTGAAGAGCACCGCGCCGACGCCGGTGGTGACGCCGCAGCCGATGTAGCAGACCACGTCGAACGGTGCGTCGGGCCGGATCTTGGCGACCGCGATCTCGGGCACGACGATGAAGTTCGAGAACGTCGAGGTGCCCATGTAGTGAAGCACCGGCTTGCCCCCGATCGAGAAGCGCGTCGTCCCGTCGGGCATCAGGCCCTTGCCTTGCGTGGCCCGGATCTGCTGGCAGAGATTGGTCTTCCTCGACAGGCAGAACTTGCACTGCCGGCACTCCGGCGTGTAGAGCGGAATGACGTGGTCGTCGCGGGCGACGCTGGTGACACCGGGGCCGACCTCGCGGACGATGCCGGCGCCTTCATGGCCGAGGATCGCCGGGAACAGGCCTTCTGGATCTTCGCCCGAGAGGGTGAACCAGTCGGTGTGGCAGATGCCGGTGGCCTTTACCTCGACCAGCACTTCGCCCGCTTTCGGGCCGTCGAGATCGACGGTCTCGATCGTCAGCGGGTGGCCCGCTTTCCAGGCGACGGCGGCTCTTGTCTTCATGCGGTGGCGGTGTTCCGGTAAGTAGTGGGCGACGCCGCCGAGCCCGGCGCGGCCGCCGCCTTGATCATGTCGGCGGCCTTCTCGGCGATCATGATCGTCGGCGCGTTGGTGTTGCCGCTGACGAGCGTCGGCATGATCGATGCGTCGACGATGCGAAGTGCCTCGATGCCGCGCACGCGCAGCTCGGTGTCGACGACGTCGGTCTCGGCCGGCCCCATGCGGCAGCTGCCAACAGGGTGGTATTCGGTGTCGGCCTGGTCGCGGATGAACTGCTCGATCTGCGCGTCACTCTGCGCCGCCGCCAGGTCCGGCAT
>JALYSL010000123.1 GCA_030854825.1 Pseudomonadota bacterium | reverse complement strand
CCGCCACCGCCACCGCCACCGCCGCCATACGACCCGCCGTTGCGCTGCGGCGCCGGTCGGCGCGAACCACCCCGGCCCGCGCCTTCGCCGATCACCATGCGGCCGAGCACGATCGGCTGCGCTCGCTCGTTCGTCGGCGGTTCGAAGCCCGGCACGATCTCTTTCGGGATGTCCTTCTTGATCAGGCGTTCGATGTTGCGCAGGAAGCCGTTCTCGTCGACGCACACGAGCGAGATGGCCTCGCCCTTGGTGCCGGCGCGGCCGGTGCGGCCGATGCGGTGCACGTAGTCTTCCGGCACGTTCGGCAGCTCGAAGTTGACGACGTGCGGGAGCTGGTCGATGTCGATGCCGCGGGCCGCGATGTCGGTGGCCACCAGCACCTGCAGGTCGCCCTTCTTGAAGTCGGCGAGCGCCTTGGTGCGCGCCGTCTGGCTCTTGTTGCCGTGGATCGCCATGGCGCTGATGTCGTGCTTCAGCAGATGCTCGACGAGCCGGTTGGCGCCGTGCTTCATGCGCGTGAAGACGAGCACCTGGTGCCAGTCGTTCTCCTTGACGAGATGGACCAGCAGATCCTTCTTCATCTCGCGGCCGACCGGATGCACCTTCTGCGCGATCAGCTCGGCGGTCTGGTTGCGGCGCGCCACTTCGATCAGCACCGGCGCGTTCAGCAGCCGGTCGGCAATCGACTTGACCTCGTCGCTGAAGGTGGCCGAAAAGAGCAGGCTCTGCTTTTTCTGCGGCAGCACCGCGAGCACCTTCTTGATGTCGTGGATGAAGCCCATGTCGAGCATGCGATCGGCCTCGTCGAGAACGAAGATCTCGACGTGCGAGAGGTCGAGGGTGCGCTGGCCGTGGTGGTCGAGGAGGCGTCCGGGCGTGGCGACCAGGATGTCGACGCCGCGGCGCAGCTTGTCGATCTGCGGCTGCATGCCGACGCCGCCGAACATCACCATGCTGGTGAGCTTGCTGTGCTTGCCGTAGGTGCGCACGCTTTCTTCGACCTGCGCCGCGAGCTCGCGCGTCGGCGTGAGGATCAGGGCGCGAATCGGCAGCTTGCCGCGTGCATCACGCACGGCGGCCTTGGCCATGAGGCGCTGCAGCATCGGCAGCACGAAGCCGGCGGTCTTGCCGGTGCCGGTCTGGGCGCCGCCCATGACATCGCCGCCCGAAAGGACAGCGGGAATGGCCTGTGCCTGGATGGGGGTCGGCGTGGTGTAGCCCACCTCGTGCACAGCACGAAGCAGCGGCTCGGCAAGGCCGAGGGTATCGAAGGACATGGAGTTCTGCCTGAATCATCGGCCTGCTGCTCGCAGTGCGAGCGCCAGTCGAAGGCAGACGGGGGAGGGGAGTCGGAAGCGACTGCGTCGGCGCTGACTGGAAACATGGCGACGCGAGGCGCGATTGTAGGTGAAGGGCTCTCGACGTGCTGGCGTCACGCTCCTTCGCGTCGGTCGAACCGCACGAAGCCGCCTCGTTCAGCGCGTCAGCCTCGCCAGCGCTGCACGTGCTTCGATTAGGCGAGGGCTGTCCGGCACCTGCGCCTTCGCCATCCACCCGACGGCGGCGTCCATCGCTGAATGCGCAGCTTCCGTCTGGCCCTCCGCCTGCAAGGCCTGACCCTCGACAAGGCGGGCTTCGCCGAGCACGGTCTGGTCGTTGCGAAAGGGCGGATCGGCGCCGATCAGCGCCGCCGCCTCGCGAGCCAGACGCAGACCTTCGGCCGGATCCTTCTCGATCGCGAGGCGGCCCAGGCCGACCGTGGCGCTCGCGCGTTGCCACCGGCGTGCCAGCACCGGCGACTTGTTGGCATCGACCGGCGCTGCCGCCAGCACCTGACGATAGGCCTGGCGGGCCAGCTCGCGGTCGGCCTCGCCGACGGCGCCGCGCTCGACCACTTCGGCATAAACGAGGCGCAGGCCGCGCGACAACATCATGTCCCGCCCATAGTTCGCTTCGATGATTGCCAGCGCCTTCGTCGCCGCGTCGACCGCCGCGGCACGACGCCCGGCGAGCGATTCCAATTCGGCCTGCAGTTCGAGGCTGAGGGCGTAGGTGGGATCGTTCGGACGCCCGCTCCAGCGCGCGCTGATGGCGCGCGCGCGTGGCAGCGCTGCCACGACGTCGCCTTCGTCGTCGCCCATCGTCGCAAGCGTGAAGACGACGCGATCGTCCAGGTTGCCGATGGCCGGGCTCGCGTCGTGATGGCCGATGGCCTGCGCTTCGGCGAGGTCGGCGTAGGCTGACCCGCGATCGCCGATCTGGTGGCGCGAGCGACCGAGTTGCGTCAACGCCAGGCCGAGATCGCGGTTGCGTCCGCTGTCGATGACGAGCGAAAAGTGTTGCGAGATCACAAGCTCGTTGGCCGAATCGCCGAAGCGGCCCATGCGCTGGTAGAGCTCGCCGAAGGCATAGTGCGCGCGCCTCAGCGACGACTCGCGCTGCTCGGCCTGCTCGGACAGCATCAGCATCGTCTTCAACCGCTGCTCGGCGTCGTCGAACCGGTCGAAGCTGGTCAACACGATGGCCATCCCTTGCACCACAGCGGGGTAGATCTCGTCGCGGGGGTTCTCGTGCTCGAAGGCGGTTGCCGAGCGCTCGAAGTAGCGCAGCGACGCCTCGCGACGCTGCTCGGCGAAAGCATTCAGGCCGAGTCGCCACAGGGCGGCACCGTAGCTCTCGATGTGCTGCAGGCCTTCGCGGTCCATGATGGCAAGGGACTGCAGCAGCAGCTTGTCGGACTCGTCGAACCTGCCCCGGTCAGGCAGCGTCATGGCGCGCTCCACCAATGCATAGACGTACCGGTCGCTGCTCGGCCCGTAGACCTCGGCCGAAAGCTGCACCGCCTCTTCCTGCATCGCATCCGCCTGCGCTGACATGCCGTTGAGACGATGCAGCTCGCCGAGCGTCGTCAGCAGCTCGAGGCGCACCGGGGCCGCCAGGTCGTGATCGGCGCGCAGGTCGTTGCCGCCCTTTTCGAGCAGCTCGCGCGCCGTCGTGTCGGCACCGTGGCCCATCACTTTCGGGCCGACCTGCGTGGTGTTGAAGACACCGACCAGGAAATCCTTGATCGCGCGCGCGTTGGCCGCTTCGGTGCGAGCCACGCTGGCCTGCCAGAGCGTGGCGACGATGCCGCCGCTGACGGCGAGTCCGACGAGCGCGGCGGCCGTCACTGCCGCCCGGTGGCGGCGCACGAACTTCGCGCTGCGATAGCGCCAGTCGGGGGGCTGCGCGGTCACCGGCTCATGACGCAGATGACGGCCGAGGTCGTCGGCGAGCGCCTGGACCGTCGGATAGCGTTCTCCA
>JALYSL010000110.1 GCA_030854825.1 Pseudomonadota bacterium | reverse complement strand
TCGCTGAGCGGCGCCCAATACGAGGCGGTCGAGCTGCAATATGCCGGCAACGGCACGTTCTCGGTTATCAGCTACGTCGGCGCCCTGCTCGGCCAGTAGTCGAGGCTGAGCTGCGGCGGCGGCAGGCGCGAGGTCCGCGGCGAATCCGTCGGCACGCCAGGTGCCGCCGGCGATGCCGAATGTCGTATTCGCGTCGGCGTTGCGAAGGGCGGCGCTGACGTGCGGCCCCTCGCTTAAGCTATGCCGCTTTGCTGCGCTCCGGAGCTTCGATGTCCGCGTCCTCTCCTCATCCGATCCGCAGGTTCTTCCGCGGCGCCTGGCACGTCGTCGACGTCAGCCGCCGGGTCGTCCTGAATCTGCTGTTTCTGCTGGTCTTGTTGGTGATCGTCGTGGCCCTGGCCAGGAGCGGCCTGACGCCGCTGGCGGAGAAGACGGCCCTGGTGCTTAATCTCGACGGCTCGATCACCGAGCAGCGCGCCGGCAACCTGCGCGCCACCGCCTTCGAGCAGCTGCGCGGCGAGGTGCCGCACAAGATCCAGCTGCGCGAGGTGCTGTCGGTGCTCGACACGGCGGCTCACGACGACGACATCATCAGCGTCGTCCTGGCCCTCGACGACATGGACGCCACCGGCCTGACGACGCTGCGCGAGATCGGCGCCGCCATCGACCGCTTCAAGGCCAGCGGAAAGAAGGTCGTTGCCTGGGGTTCGAGCTACGACCAGCGCCAGTACTTCATCGCCGCGCACGCCGACGAGATCTATCTGCACCCGCTCGGCGGTGTCAGCATCACCGGCCTCGGCGGCGTGCAGAACTACTACAAGGACGCCCTCGATCGGCTCGGCATCAGCGTCAAGGTCATGCGCGCCGGTGCCTTCAAGGACTTCGGCGAGGCCTACGTCGCCAACGCGCCGTCACCCGAATCGAGCGAGGCCGAGGGCGCGCTGCTCGACTCGCTGTGGAAGGTCTACACCGCCGACGTCGAGCGGCTTCGCAAGCTCCCGGCGGGCGCGGTGATGCAATCGATCGACGAAGCGCCGGCTCGGCTCGCGGCCGCCGACGGCGACGAGGCCAAGCTGGCTGTTGCGAACAAGCTCGTCGACGGGCTGAAGACGCGCGACGAGCTGCGCGCACTGATGATCGCCCGCGGCGCCGAAGACAAGGACAACAAGACCTTTCGCCAGGTCTCGTTCGAAGACTACGTCGGCCGCGTCAAGCCGCGTCTCCTGGGCGATGCCGTCGCCGTGATCGTCGCCGAAGGCGAGATCACCGACGGGGTCGCACCCATCGGCACGATCGGCGGCCTGTCGACCGCCAGCCTGGTGCGCCGGGCCCGCGACACCAAGGACGTGAAGGCGATCGTGCTGCGCGTCGACTCGCCTGGCGGCAGCGTCTTCGGCTCCGAGCTGGTGCGCCGCGAGCTCGAGCTGACGCGGGCTGCCGGCAAGCCGGTTGTCGTCTCGATGGGCGATGTCGCGGCCTCGGGGGGCTACTGGATCTCGACCGCGTCCGACGAGATCATTGCCGACGCGACCACCATTACCGGCTCGATCGGCGTGATCGCGATCCTGCCCAACGCCGCCGGCACGATCGACAAGCTGTCGATCCACAGCGCGCCGATCGCGACGACCTGGCTGCGCACCGCCGGCGACCCGCGCGTGCCGCTCGATCCGCGCTTGGCCGACATGATCCAGAAGGGTGTCGATCACGAGTACCGCAACTTCACGGCGCGTGTCGCCCAGGCCCGCAAGACGACGCCCGAGAAGATCGATGCGGTCGCCCAGGGTCGCGTCTGGTCGGGCTCGCAGGCGCTCGAGCGCGGCCTGATCGACCGGATCGGCCTGTTCGGCGACGCCGTCAAGTCGGCGGCCAGGCGGGCCAAGCTAGGCGACGACCCGCGCCTCATCTACATCGAGCGCGAGCCGAGCACGTTTTCCCGCTTCGTGTCGATGATCAGTGCCGAGGTGGGCGGATTCGTCTCGGCGGCCGTCGACCAGCATCTCGGCAGCCTCGGCGTACCGGCCGCGGCTCGGGTTCCGGCGCAGCGCGAGCTCGGCTGGCTCGCTGGTCTGGCCGATCGCAAGAAGCCGTTCGAGGCCGTCGCCCACTGCCTGTGCTCGGCGCCGATCTGAGCGATTCCTGAGCGTGACGGCTCCTCCAGGGCGCGACACCCTCAACCCGGCCCAGCTCGAAGCGGTTCACCATCTTCGCGGGCCGTGTCTGGTGCTGGCCGGCGCCGGATCGGGCAAGACGCGCGTGATCGTGTACAAGATCGCACGCCTGCTCGAGGCCGGCTACGCGCC
Organism: Pseudomonadota bacterium; assembly: GCA_030854825.1. The sequence continues at coordinate 6,585 of JALYSL010000110.1, read as the reverse complement.
GGCCCAGATCGCCGCCATCACCTTCACCAACAAGGCCGCGGCCGAGATGCGCGAGCGGGCGAAGAGCCTGGTCGGCGGCCGCGCCGCGGCGAAGCTTGCGGTCAGCACCTTCCACTCGCTCGGCGTGCGCATGCTGCGCAGCGATGGCGAGCGGCTCGGCTTGAAGCAGAACTTCAGCATCCTCGACAGTGACGACGTGCTCGGCATGCTGAAAGACGCCGGCGGCACGACCGACATCGCGCTGGCCCGGCGTTGGCAATGGACGATCGGTGCCTGGAAAAATCGCGGCCTCGATGCGAGCGGTGCCGAAGCCGAGCTGGCATCGGGCGCCGCCTTGCCCGCGGAGATGGATGCGGCCGACGCGCTCGTCGCGCTGCGCGTGATGCAGCGCTACGAAGAGCGGCTGACGGCGTACCAGGCGGTCGACTTCGACGATCTCATCGCCTTGCCTGCGAAGCTGCTGGCGCGCGATGCCGAAGTTCGCGAGGCTTGGCGCGAGCGGCTCCGCTACGTGCTCGTCGACGAGTACCAGGACACCAACGGCATCCAGTACGAGCTGATGAAGCTGCTCGCCGGCGAGGCCGGCCTCTTCACCGCCGTGGGCGACGACGACCAGAGCATCTACGGCTGGCGCGGCGCCACCCTCGAGAACCTGAAGCGCCTGCCGGCCGACTACCCGCAACTTCGCGTCATCGCCCTCGAGCAGAACTACCGCTCGACCGGCAGCATCCTCGCCGCCGCCAACGCGGTGATCGGCCACAACCCGAAGCTCTACGAGAAGAAATTGTGGAGCGATCTCGGCAGCGGCGAGCCGGTCGACGTCGCCGAATGCGACAACGAAGCGCACGAGGCCGACCGCGCCGTCGCCCGCATCGAGTCGATCCGCGCCGCGACCGGTGCCGAGCTGCGCGACTTCGCCGTCCTCTATCGCGCCAATCACCAGGCCCGCGTGTTCGAGCAGGCATTGCGCAAGGCCGGCCTGCCGTACAAGGTCTCGGGCGGCCAGAGCTTTTTCGATCGCGCCGAAATCCGCGACCTCTGCGCCTGGCTGCGCCTGCTCGTCAACAGCGACGACGACCCGGCCTTCCTGCGTGCCGTGACCCGCCCGAAACGCGGCATCGGCCACCAGACGCTGACCTCGCTCGGCACCTTCGCCGGGCGCTGGAAGACGAGCCTGTTCGAGGCGCTGTTCGCCGAGTCGTTGGGCGCGGCGCTGTCGAAACGGGCGATCGCCGACCTGCACGAATTCGGCCGCTACGTGAACGACCTCGAGCAGCGATGCCGTGATGCGAGCGGCAGCGATGCGGCGAGAGCCTTGCTGCTCGACTGGCTGAAGGACATCGACTACGAGCAGCATCTGCACGATGACGCCGACTCGCCGCCGCTCGCCGCGGCGCGCTGGACCAACGTGCTCGATTTCGTCGACTGGATCGCCCGCCGCTGCGGCGGCACCGGCTCGGCCGCGACCGGCGACGAAGTCGAGGCGCAGACGGTACTGCAGGTGGCGCAGACGATCTCGGTGATCATCAGTCTGGCCGAGCGCGGCGACGACACCAACGTCGTCACGCTTTCGACGCTGCACGCGGCCAAGGGCCTCGAGTGGCCGCACGTCGTGCTCGCCGGCGTCAACGAAGGCCTGCTGCCGTTTCGCAGCGACGACGAGGCAGGCGCCGCGGCGCGGCTCGAGGAAGAGCGCCGCCTGATGTACGTCGGCATCACGCGGGCCCGGGCCACGCTGGTCGTCAGCACGCTGAAGCGGCGCAAGCGCGGCCGCGAGACGGTGGCCGGCGTGCCGAGCCGCTTCATCGCCGAGATGAAGCTGAACGAAGCCCAAGTGGTGGCCGATCCGCGCGAGAAGCTGAAGGCATTGCGCGCCGCCGCCGCCGAGCGGGCGCTGCGCGCCGCTACATCCCCTTGAACAGACCGGCGTAGCTGCGGCTGACCTCGAGCTTTTCGGGGTGGCCGCGCACCGAGACGAGCTGGCGTCCGCGCAGGTCGCGCGTCACGCCTGCGATGGCGTGGGTGTTGACCAGCGTCGAGCGGTGGATCTGCCAGAAGAGCTCGGCGTCGAGTTCGTCGACGAGCTCCTTGATCGGCTTTCTGATCAGCGCTTCGACCGACGCGGTCTGCACCCGCGTGTATTTCTCGTCGGAGATGAAGAAGAGCACGTCTTCGACCGGGATCATCTGGATGCTGGTGCCGACGGTGGCCTGGATCCAGCGCAGGCGCGGTACGGCGCCCGGATTCATCTTCTCGGCGAGCTTTTGCAGGAGCCCTTGCATGCCGCTCGCGTCGGGGCCGTCGTCGGCGTGGCCGGCCAGGCGCTTTCGCACCCGATCGACCGTCACCTGGAGACGGTCGCGCTCGGCCGGCTTCAGCACGTAGTCGACGACGCCCTGCTCGAAGGCCTCGATCGCGTACTGGTCGTAGGCGGTGATGAAGACGATCTCGCAGCCGCGCCAGGGGCGAGGTCCCGGCGCCGCTTCTTCGTCGCTGTCGTCGACAGGAAGCTGGCCGATGGCGCGCGCCGCCTCGATACCGTTCATGCCCGGCATGCGGATGTCGAGAAAGACGAGATCGGGCCGATGCGTCTCGACCAGCGCCACCGCCTCGGTGCCGTTCTTCGCCTCGCCGAGGATCTCGAGCTCCGGCCAGACCTCGGCCAGGCGGGCACGCAGCTGATCGCGCAGCAGACGCTCGTCGTCGGCGATGATCGCGGTCGTCATGCTGCTGCGGTGGCGCGCGTCGCCGGGCGAACCAGCAGCCAGATCAGCCAGCCGATGAAGAGAAACGGCGAGGCGACGAGCGCGAGCGAGGCGAGCACCGCGACCAGCGCGACGACGACCCCGAGTGCGGCCAGGGCGAAGGCGAAGACGACGGCGAGCGCGGCGACGATCAGCCCGATCAGCACAGCCAGCGCGGCGACGAGGATCACCGCCCCGGCATGCCAGCCGCCGAGGCCGGACAGGGCGACCGTCTCGCCGTCGACGGTGATCGTCGTGTGATCGAGCGGCAAAGCCACCCAGGCCACGGCCAGCACCGCGACGAGGGCGAGCAAGGCAAGGAGGAAAAGGGTCACCAGGGCGCGGCCCCAGCCAAACTTCGTTTTCATGTGCTCGCTTCCGGCTTTTGCGCCTGGTAGGGGACCGTGAGCGTGACGATTGTTCCGCTCGGCGAATTGTCGGCGACCGTCATCGACGCCCGTTCGCCGTAGAGCAGCTTGAGCCGCTCGCGAATATTGGTCAGGCCGATGCCGGTGCCGGCGGTCTCGGCTCGGCCGAAGCCGAGGCCGGTATCGGCAATGGTGACGGCCAGGTTGCCGTGCACGATTTCGGCCGTCACATCGAGCTTGCCGCCCTCGGCCTTCGGCTCGAGGCCGTGCTTGATGGCGTTCTCGACCAGCGACTGGATCATCATCGACGGGAACTCGGCCGAGAGCAGTCCGTTGGGCACGTTGATGCTGGTCTGCAGGCGGTCTTCCATGCGCACCTTGAGGACCTCCAGGTAGGGGCGGATCACCGCCATCTCCCGACCCAGATTGTGCGCGGCAGGGTTGGCGTCGCGCATCGACGGCATCGAGGCGCGCAACAGCGCGATCAGGTTCTTCTGCATCTGGCTGGCGCGCGGCGGATCGGTCTCGATCAGGTGGTCGATCGAGGCCAGCGTGTTGAAGAGGAAGTGCGGCTCGACCTGCGCCTGCATTGCCGCCATGCGCGCTTCGACGACCTGCCGCTTGAGCTGCTCCGATTCGGCCGTCTCGGTGGCGACCGCGGCCTTGACCTCGGCCTGGACGCGGCCCTTGTAGCTGATCTTGAGAATCGTCGAAGCAACGATGAAGAGCCAGGCCAACCCGGTCAGGGGCGGCTTCGAGCGCTCGGCGCGGATGCGCCGGATCGTGCGCACGACGTTCTTGTCGGCCTCGGCGGCATCCTTGGCGTCCTCGGCGGCTGCCTTGGCACGATCGGCGGCGTCCTGCGCCGATTCATGGATGGCGTCGACGACGGCAGCGCGCGCCTCCCGGACGGCGTCGCGAACGGCATCGCTGTCGGCTCCGGGCGGCAAGCGGATCTCGACCCCGTCGCCACTCACGCTCGTTGCGAACGAAGGCGGTTGCGGCGCCGACGCCGCCGAGGCCGCGGACGCCGAGCGCGACGTCGTTCCCGGCGCTGCCGGTGTCGTCGTGGCAGCCGCACCGGCGACGGCATGCGGCGTGATGCGCACGCCGTTCTTGTCGATCGAGATCGTCACGTCGCGACCGTCGGCGCCCTTCTTCTCGATCGTCACGCCAGGGTTCAGCGGGGTGACCACGCCCGGGGTTGCCGGCAGGCTCGGGGCTGCCGGCGCACTCTGTCGACGCACGACGCCGGGCGAGATCGTCACTTCCTCGCTGTCGCCGCCGCTGCCCGACAGGGCGATATCGGCGAGCACCGCCGAGGCGATCAGCACGAGGACCGACAGCAGGATGAAGCGCGTCCAGGTGATGCTGACCAGCCAGTTGCCGTAAGCGTGAAAGATGCGCACCGCGTCGGCCGCGAAGCGCTGCCACCAGCGGTCCTGCGGCGCCGGATACGAGCGCGGCGGCGGCGGGACGGGTGGTGCGGGCGGCACGGCAGAGGGCGACGGGATGGGCGGCGGCATGGGGACTGAGGGGAGGCGTTTGCCGCACTGTACGGGCGCGCCTGGCGGCCTCCAATCGCACTGCGACAGGGCGCCCGGGCCGGCCGACAGGCTGCGCCGACCTGCGACGGGCAGGTCCGCCGGAGCGACCGGATGGCCGCGCACGTGGCGGGCGTGGCGGGCGTGAGACTGGCGCCGCTCCTGGCCCTTCCTCGGGCGTTACCGCGCGCAAGCCCTCAGACGGGCAGGCGGAATTCCATCGGCAGCGTGGACAGATCCGAGTCGGGGCCTTGCGTCGGCTCGAAGGCAGGCACCGCTGATGCGGACAGGCGCAGCGGTCCGGCGCGCCAGTCGGCCATCAGGGCGTCCCACTTCGGCCGGGCCGCATCGAGGTGGCGCGCCTTGACGTGGCCGTAACCGCGGATCATCTCCGGTACCCGCGCGATCTCGACCGCAAGTGCGAGATTGGCCGGGCCGAGCGTGCGCAGCACCTCTTCCATCGACTCGCGATATTCGGCGACCAGGGCGCGTTCGGTGCGCCGTTCCTCGGTGCGGCCGAACGGATCGAATGGCGTGCCGCGCAGTCCCTTGAAGCGGGCCAGGACGCGAAACGCCGAGAGCATCCACGGCCCGAAGGCCTTTTTCTGCAGCTCGCCCTTGTCGTTCCGCCTGGCGATCATCGGCGGCGCGAGGTGGTAGTGGAGCTGAAAGTCGGTGCCCATCGTGCCTTCGAACTGGGAGGCGATTCGATCGAGGAAACCGGCGTCGCTGTGCAGCCGGGCGACCTCGTATTCGTCCTTGTAGGCCATGACCTTGAAGAGGTAGCGGGCCACCGCCTCCGTGAGCTTGGTGCTCGGGCGGGCCGCATCCGGCCGCGTCGCGGTGCGCGAGAAGACGAGCTCGGCTTCATGGGCACGAACCCGGTCGACCAAGCTCTTGTACTGCGCCGCGTAGCCGGCGTTCTGGTAGGCGGTCAGGAACTCGACGCGCTTGGTGATCATGTCGTCGACGTTGGTCGAGCGCTTGACGAGCTCGATCACCTGGCCGGTTCGCACCAGCGCCTTCACCGCCTGCGGGTCGCTGGCGGCGCGGCGCCCCCACTCGAAGGCGAGCTTGTTGTTCTCGACTTGCACGCCGTTCAGCTCGATGGCCCGCATCAGCGCCGCCTGCGTGAGCGGCACCCGGCCCTGCTGCCAGGCGTAGCCGAGCATCAGCGGATTGGTGTAGATCGAATCGCCGACCAGCTGCACGGCGAGCGCGTCGGCATCGAGCTTGCCGACGTGATCGGGGCCGGCACCGTCGAGCACGAGTCGTTCGCACTCGCCGGCGGGGAACTGCCAGTCGGGATCGCCGACGAAGGCCGCGGTCGGCGTCGCGTGCGTGTTGAGCGCGACGTAGGTTCGGCCGGCCCGCATGACGGCCAGCGTCGCCTTGTTGGCGGCGACGATCGGGTCGCAGCCGATGACGAGGTCGGCTTCGGCCGTGCCGACCTTGGTCGTCAGGATCGCCTCGGCGCGATTGGCGATCTGGATGTGGCTCCAGGTGGCGCCGCCCTTTTGCGCCAGACCCGCCGCGTCCTGGGTGATGATGCCCTTGCCTTCGAGGTGCGCCGCCATGCCGAGCAGCTGGCCGATGGTGATGACGCCGGTGCCGCCGACACCGGCGACGACGATGCCCCACGGCTTTTCAGCGAGTGGCAGCGTTGGCTCCGGGGGCGAGCTCACGCTCGCCAGCTTCGGTCGCACCACGCCGCCCTTCGTCGCGTTCTTCAGCTTGCCGCCTTCGACCGTGACGAAGCTCGGGCAGAAGCCCTTCAGGCAGGAGTAGTCCTTGTTGCAGGTGTTCTGGTTGATGCGGCGCTTGCGCCCGAACTCGGTCTCGACCGGCTCGACAGAAAGGCAGTTCGACTGCACCGAGCAGTCGCCGCAGCCTTCGCAGACCAGCTCGTTGATGACCACGCGCCTGGCC
>JALYSL010000059.1 GCA_030854825.1 Pseudomonadota bacterium | reverse complement strand
GTCCAGACGTGGTTCGGCATCGCTTGCGCGAAGGTTCGAAACTGCGCTTCGCTGGCCGCCAGCCGTTGCGCCGCCCGCTTCATGTCGGTGATGTCGCGACCGATCGAAGCCAGGCGCTCTGGCCGGCCGTCGGCGCCGGGCAGCGGCGAGATCGCCATGTCCCACCACTTCGGCGTGCCCTTGTGCGTCGGGCAATAGGCCTGGAACCGCGCCGTGCGGCCGGCGCGGGCTTCGGCCAGCGCGGCGACGGCGGCCCGGTGGTCCTCGCCTTCCCAGACGCGCAGCCAGGACAAGCCGATGATCGCCCGCACGTCGTCGATCTCCATCGCTTCGACGCCGCCGCGGCTCACGAACTGGGTATGGCCTTCGAGGTCGAGAATGACGATGCAGTCGCGGCTCGAGTCGAGGATCAGGCTGTTGAGGCCGAGGGCGTTGCGGATCGCGTCGTCGGGCTCGTTGGGGTCCATGGATCTCTGCACTCTTCGGGTCGTCTTCGGTGGGGCCGCCGGGGCGATCGGGATCAGCGAGCGATCGACATGCGACGGTACCATTTCGCCGCCGCGACCTCTGCTGCGACAATGCGATCAGGAGCACGCATGAGCGATTCCGCGCCGCGATACCTCACCATCGAAGACACGATCGGCAACACGCCGATGGTTCGCCTCGTCCGCCTTCCCGGCAAGGAAAACGAGGCTCGCGGCAACGTCGTCCTCGGCAAGCTCGAGGGCAACAATCCGGCCGGCTCGGTGAAGGATCGGCCAGCTCTCAGCATGATCCGGCGCGCCGAAGAGCGCGGCACGATCAAGCCGGGCGACACCCTCATCGAAGCGACGTCGGGCAACACCGGCATTGCCCTGGCGATGGCGGCTGCGATCCGCGGCTATCGCATGGTTCTGATCATGCCGGAGGATCTCAGCGTCGAGCGGGCGCAGACGATGAAGGCGTTCGGCGCCGAGCTGATCCTGACGCCACGCTCGGCCGGCATCGAATACGCGCGCGACCTGGCCGAGCAGATGCAACGAGACGGCAAAGGGCGGGTGCTCGACCAGTTCGCCAATGCCGACAACCCGCGCATCCACTACGAGACCACCGGCCCCGAGATCTGGCGCGATACCGGCGGCCGCATCACCCACTTCGTGAGCGCGATGGGAACCACCGGCACCATCACCGGCGTGTCGCACTACCTGAAGGAGAAGAACGCCAAGGTTCGCATCGTCGGCGCGCAGCCGAGCGAAGGTTCGCGCATTCCGGGCATCCGCAAGTGGCCCGAGGAATACCTGCCGAAGATCTACGACCCGAAGGCGGTCGACGAGCTCGTGCTCGTGTCGCAGGCCGACGCCGAGGACATGGCCCGCCGGCTCGCTCGCGAAGAAGGCATCTTCGCCGGCATCTCCGCGGCCGGTGCCTGCAAGGTCGCCTTGCAGATTGCGGCAACGACCGAGAACGCGACCATCGTCTTCATCATCTGCGATCGCGGCGATCGCTACCTCTCAACCGGCGTCTTCCCCGCTTGAGCGCACCCCACCAGACCACCTTCTGCGTCAACTGCGCGACGCGCCTCGAGCCGATCGCGGTCGAGGAAGACGGTGGCGCCAAGACGCGGTTGCGTTGCCCGGCCTGCGGCTGGACACACTGGAACAATCCGACGCCCGTGCTCGCCGCCGTGATCGAGCTTGCCGATCGCGACGGCCAGGTGCTGCTGGCGCGCAATGCGGCGTGGCCGGGCAAGTTCTTCGGCCTCATCACCGGCTTCATGGAAGCCGACGAGTCGCCGCAGGAAGGCGTCACCCGCGAGGTCGGGGAAGAGACTTCGCTCACGGTCGAGTCGCTTTCGCTGATCGGCGCCTACGAGTTCAAACGCATGAATCAGGTCATCATCGCGTACCACGTGGTGGCCCGCGGCGAGATCCGGCTCTCGTCGGAGCTGGTCGACTACCGCACCGTGGCGCCGGAACGCATCAAGTGCTGGCCGGCCGGCACCGGGCACGCGCTGGCCGACTGGCTCCGTTCGCGCGGCATCGAGCCGCAGTGGATGGACATTCCGGCCGGCAAGCGGCCTTCGGAAACAGACACGGAATAGGCAATTCGAATGGACGCCCAGAAAGAGCTCGACACGCGCGGCATGAACTGCCCGTTACCCATCCTGAAGGCGAAGAAGGCGCTCGCCGAAATGTCGAGCGGCGACGTGCTCAAGGTGGTCGCCACCGACCCCGGTTCGGTCCGCGATTTCCAGGCCTTCGCCCGGCAGACCGGCAACGAGTTGCTCGAGCAGACCAGCGCCAACGACGAGTTCGTGCACTTCCTGCGCCGGCGCTGATCGCGCATTCCGGGTCGCCTGCCCAAGACCGACAAGAAGTCGTTACAACGCTCGCCCGCAGGCGAGGCCGTTCAGAGGTCGAGCGAGCGCAGGTAGTTGCGAAAGTCGGCGCCGAGCTCGGCATTGGCCAGCGCCAGCTCGACGTTGGCCTGCAAGAAGCCTTCCTTGCTGCCGCAGTCGTAGCGCTTGCCTTGGTAGCGATAGGCGAACACCTTCTCGTGCCTGAGCAGGCCGGCGATGCCGTCGGTGAGCTGGATTTCCCCGCCGACGCCGCGCGACTGATTGGCGATCTCGGCGAAGACGCGTGCCGTCAGGACATAGCGGCCGGCGACGCCGAGGCGCGACGGCGCGACGTCGGGCGCGGGCTTCTCGACGATCTTCGTCACGTCGACGAGCCGCTCGCCGATCGACTCGCCGGCGACGATGCCGTAGCGCCTGGTGTGCTCGGCCGGCACTTCCTGCACGGCGATGACCGAAGCCCGCAGCGTTTCGAACTGCTCGACCATCTGCGCCAGCACCGGCGGCTTGCCGATCATCAGGTCGTCGGGCAGGAGAACGGCGAACGGCCGATCACCGACGAGATGGCGCGCACAGAGCACCGCGTGGCCGAGGCCGAGTGCCTTCGGCTGGCGAACGAAGACGCACTCCATGTCATCCGGCTTGACCGCGCGCACCATCGCCAGCAGCTCGCTGCGATTGGCTTTCTCGAGCGCGTCTTCGAGTTCGAACGTCGTGTCGAAATGGTCCTCGATCGCGCGCTTGTGGCGGCCGGTGACGAAGATCATTTCGCGCACGCCGGCGGCGTAAGCCTCCTCGACCGCGTACTGCACGAGCGGCTTGTCGACGACAGGAAGCATCTCCTTCGGCAAGGCCTTGGTAGCCGGAAGGAAACGGGTGCCGAGACCGGCCACGGGAAAGATCGCGTGTCTGACAAACATCTACTTACAATGAGTTCGAAGGGGCTCGCGGATTCTTGCACGCGGTCTCGTCACACTGAGGGGCATGCCGCCAATCCCGATGGATCTGCTGGTTGTCGACACGCTCGATCCCGACGTCATGACCTGGCTCGGTGAACGCCATCACGTTCGCCACGCCCCCGAACTGGCCTTCGAGCCGCGTGAATTTCGCCGCGCGCTCTACAACGTGCGTGCCGCCATCGTTCCCGCGTCGGTGACGATAGACACCGAGACACTCGACTTCGCCCCCGTGCTCCGCGCCCTCGGCCGGGTCAGCGCCGGCGCCGAGAACATCGACCTGGAAGCCTGCGAGAGGCGCCGCGTCGAAGTCGTGCGCAGCCTCACCGCGAGCGCCCGCGCCGAGGCCGAGTTCATGATCGGCGCGATGCTGTCGCTGCTGCGCCGCGTGCCGGTTCGTGGCGCTGACGGCTCCGCTGTCGGTCGCGAGTTGGGCGGCGCGACGATCGGGCTGGTCGGCATGCCGCCGGCGGCCCGCTCGATCGCCCAGCTGCTTGCCGGCTTCGGCGCCAACATCGTCGGCTACGACCCGGCGCTGCATGCGACCGATACCGTCTGGCCGCTCTGGCAGGTCACGCCGATCGGCTTGCGCGAGCTGGTCGAGCGCGCCGACGTGATGTGCGTGCAGCTGAACTATTTCAGCCGCTACCACGGCCTGCTCGGCGACCGCTTCCTGCCTTACTGCAAGCCGAACCAGATCCTTGTCAGCACCGCGCATTCGGCGCTCTTCGACGAGACTTCGCTGGCTGCGGCGTTGAAGAGCGGCCGCATCGCCGCCGCCTGGCTCGACAGCCTGGAGCCGGGCGCGCTGGACCCCGATCGGCCCTTGCACGGTATCGACACGCTGCAGGTGACGCCGCGAGTGGCGGCGACGACGCGCGAGTCGCGCCAGCGCAGCGCCTGGGCGGTGGCCCGGCGTATCGACGAGCTGCTCGACTTCGTGCCGCGCAGCGCCCGCGAATTCAGCTCGACGATTCCAAGCGGTCTCGCTGGTCTCGAAGCCGCGACATGGTCGCCGTGAATTCGGTGACCCGCTTTTTTTCCTGATCGACCACCGCCGCGGGCGCCCGCGCCACGAAGCTTTCGTTGGCGAGCTTGGCGTGGGCCTTGGTGACCTCGCCGCCGAGACGGTCGATCTCCTTGCTCAGACGGAGCCTCTCCGCCTCGACGTCGATCTCGACGTGCAAGGCGATGCGGGTCGCGCCGGCGACCGCGACCGGTGCATCGCGGGTCGCGGCGGCGAAGCTCGCGTCGTCGTCGAAAAGCGTCACTTCGGAGATTCGCGCCAGCGACTTCAGCAGCGGCGTCGCCGAGGCGATGAACGCAGCGTCGCCGGTCGTGTAGAGCGGCACGCGCTCGCCCGGCGGAAGGTTCATCTCGCTGCGCAGGTTGCGGCAGCTGCCAACCACCGCCTTGAGCGTCGCCACCCACGCATCGGCCGCTGGATCGACGCGTTCGAGCTGCGCCTTCGGGTAGGCCGCCTGAACCACGCCGGGCTCGGTCTCCGCGGTCTTCCTGCCGGCGGCCACGGCGACACGCTCCCACAACTCGGCCGTGATGAAGGGCGCGATCGGATGGAGCAGCCGCAGCACCGTCTCGAGCACGCGCAAGAGCGTGCGGCGCGTGGCGCGCTGCTCGGCCTCGACCGTCGACTGCAATTGCACCTTGGCGATCTCGAGGTACCAATCGCAGTACTCGTCCCAGACGAACGAATAGATCGCGCCGGCGACGGTGTCGAGTCGGTACTCGGCGAAGCCCTGCTCGACGGCGGCCTCGACGCGCTGCAACTCGCCGGTGATCCAGCGATCGACCGGCGAGAACACGAGGTAGCGGTGGAACGGCTG
>JALYSL010000052.1 GCA_030854825.1 Pseudomonadota bacterium | reverse complement strand
CGCCCGGGCCTCGCCCGGTCGAGGCCGCGCCGCCGAAGCCAGCGTCGCCGCCGGCGCCGTCGAAGGAAGCGGACAAGAAGGCCTCGCCCGGGGAGAAGGCGACGGCCGAAACGCCGAAAAAGCCCGGCGAGGCCCGCGACGAAACGAAGAAGAAGACCGAAGACAGACCGAAAGGCGATCAGCAGCGGCAGTAGCGGCGCGCGCCGTTCAGGCGTGGCCGACGATGGCGTGCGGCACGTACGGCGCTTCGAGCTCGGCGATGTCTTCGCGCGTGAGCTCGAGCGACAGCGCGGCCACCGCATCGTCGAGCTGCTCGAGCTTCGTTGCGCCGACGATCGGTGCCGAGACCTCGCTCTTGGCCAGCACCCAGGCGAGCGCGACCTGCGCGCGTGGCCGCCCGAGCCGTGCTGCCACGGCGGCAACCGCTTCGACCACCTTGCGATCGGCATCGCCCGTCTTCGCGACGAGGCTCTTGCCGAAGCCATCGGTCTCGGCACGTGCGCTCGTCGCGCTCCAGTCGCGTGTCAGACGGCCGCGCGCGAGCGGGCTCCATGGAATGACGCCGATGCCTTCGGCCTTGCAGAGCGGCAGCATCTCGCGCTCTTCCTCGCGATAGAGCAGGTTGACGTAGTTCTGCATCGTCGCGAAGCGGGCCCAGCCGTGCCGGTCGGACAGGTACAGCGCCTTCGCGAATTGCCACGCGTGCATCGACGAGGCGCCGATGTGCAGCGCCTTGCCGGCGCGCACCACGTCGTTCAGCGCTTCGAGGGTCTCCTCGATGGGCACGGTGGGGTCCCAGCGATGGATCTGATAGAGGTCGATGAAGTCGGTGCCCAGGCGCTTCAGGCTGGCATCGACCTCGGCGAAGATCGCCTTGCGTGAGAGCCCGGCGCCGTTCGGCCCCTTGTGCATGCGTCCGTGCACCTTCGTTGCGATGACGACCTCGCCGCGCCGCGCGTATTCGAGGAGCGCCCGGCCGACGATCTCCTCGCTCGTGCCGTCGGAATAGACGTTGGCGGTGTCGAAGAAGTTGATGCCGAGGTCGAGCGCCTTCTTGATGAAAGGGCGGCTCGCCGCGTCGCCCAATGTCCAGGCATGGTTGCCGCGCGCCGAGTCGCCGTAGCTCATGCAGCCGAGGCAGATGCGCGAGACCTCGAGGCCGGTGCGGCCGAGTTTGATGGTTTTCATGGCTGTCATGCCCGCCAGTGTGCCTCGTTGTCTCGCGGCGTGCGTGGCCGGGCGGGGCGCCTTGTCGGACCACCTTCGTCATCGTGCAGACTGTCGTGATGCGATTTTCTTCGCGCCGCGCCGGCTACGACGCGGTGCAGCCGGGCAACCGTTGGCTTCATCCATCTCCGCCCTGACCCGCGCCCGACTGCAGAGCCTCTTTCGGGTCATACGCTTCGCCGTGACGATCGGCGCGGGGGGTGGTGTCGTCTACGCGGGCGCGAACGCCCCGCCTGGCGCCGACTCCTTCCTCGCTTTCCTGCTCGTCTCCGTGCCGATCGGCGTGATCGACGCCGCGCTCATCGCGATGGCCGTTGCAGGCATCGAGATCTTCCTGCTGCCTCGCGCCTCGATGCGCTGGCTCGACGCGCTGCCCTTCGCCGCGGTGTTCGCCCTGAAGACGCTTGTCTACGGCGCCATTGCGGCGGCCGTGGTTGCCGGCCAACCCGGCGAGCTCGCGCTCGGTGTCGTCACCGTCTACAACGTGCGCAGCGGGCTGATCTCGGTGATGCTTTCGCTCGTGCCCGTGGTCGTGCTGGTCATGATGTTCCAGGCTGCGGGCCTGGTCGGGTACCGCACCTTCATGGCCCTGCTGCTCGGCAAGTACCGCCGGCCCTTCGCCGAGCGGCGCTTCTTCCTGTTCGTCGACGTGGTGAGCTCGACGGCGATCGCCGAGCGGCTCGGGCCCCTCGAAGCGCACCGCTTTCTCGCTGCGGTGTTCTCGGCGGTCGCCGAGCCGATCGAGCTGTGTCGCGGCGAGATCTATCAATACGTGGGCGACGAGATCGTCGTTACCTGGGTCGAAACCGAGGGCGCTGCCGAGGCTCGGTCGCTGCGCTGCTTCTTCGAGATGCGCGCCGCCCTCGCGGCGGACGCGCGCCAGTTTCTCGATCGCTTCGGTGCCAGGGCGGAGTTGCGCGCCGCCCTGCATCTGGGCGACGTCATCGCCGGCGAGGTCGGCCAGGTCCGCCGTGCCATCGTCTTCCACGGCGACGTCATGAACACGGCCGGCCGCCTCGAGCAGGCGACTCGCGAAGTGGGCTGCTCTTTCATCGTCTCGGCCGAGGCGCTCGCTGCTCTCGGCCCATTGCCGGCGGCGCGCACGCGCGACCTCGGCGCGCTGACGCTGCGCGGGCGCAGCGAGCCGATTCACGCGTTCTGCGTCGAATACCTGTCGGGCGTCGCCGCGACGAGCTGAGCTCACCTCCGCGTCTGCAGGGTGATCGTCGGCGAGGGCCGGAGTGGACGACGGCCTAAGATAGCGCGCAACTCCCCTCACTTCGCCGACCCCGCCCATGCCCGCCACCGCAGCGGTTCCGCGCCCGCGGGGCCGCACCCATCCGCAGCCGCCGACGCCTCTCGACGCGGCGTACGTGAAGCGGCGCGCGAAGGAGCTCGGCGCCGATCTCGTCGGCATCGCCAGCGCCGAGACGCTGAACGCGTTCCCGCCCGATCCGCGCTGGCCGCAGACGCCCGAGCGCATCTCGCCCTACTGCAAGAGCGTGATCGTCATCGCCCAGCGCATTCCAGCTGGAGCCTTCCGCTGCAAGAGCAACACGCCGGTGCAGTACATCGACATGCTCGTGCTGCGCAAGATGGACAAGGTCGCCTACCGTCTCGCCGAGGAGCTCGAGGCGGCCGGACACGCGAGCCTCATCACCGCGTCTCAGGAAACCGAATGGGCCCTGAAGCGGGCGAGCTACGGGCGGCTCTCGACTCGCCATCTCGGCGTCGAGGCCGGCCTCGGCACGCTCGGTCTCGAGGTCAACATCCTGACGCCGGAGTTCGGGCCGCGGGTCTACCTCACCGGCCTCGTCACCGAGCTCGAGCTCGAGCCCGACGCGCGCATCACCGAGCAGGTCTGCATCGGCGAGTCGTGCAGCCGCTGCCTGCACTCGTGCCCGGCCGATGCGGTGCTGCACTTCGGCATCGACAAGCGAGCCTGCGCCACAGAGGCGCAGGAGTTCGGCTTCGGCAGCATGCTCGGCATGTTCGACGGCCTCATCGACGGCAAGACCGACGCGGCCACGCTCTTTCGCTCGCGCGATTTCTTCGGCTTCTGGCAAGGCCTGCTGCGCGTCGTTGGCTCGTTCGGCGACTGCCCGCGCTGCCTTGCAGTGTGCCCGGTCGGCAACGACTATCACGCCCATCTCGCCGAGGTGCAGAAGGTTATCCCCGAAAAGACGCCGGAGCACGTTGCCCTCGGCAAGCAGTACAAGGCGGATCGTGCGACGCACGACGCTGGCGAAGGCCCGGAGATCGCTGGCCTCAACGACTGGAATCGGCGCTGGGTCGGCGTCGAGGGCTATCAGGGCATCGTCGCCCGTCAGTTGCAGGAATTCAAGCGCCAGCAGAAGGAACGCGCGGAGGCTGAGCCCGAATGAGCTTCGCGCACAAGCGGGTGCTCAGCGCGGCCGAGGTCAAGGCCAAGGCGATCGAGCTCGGCGCCGACCTCGTCGGCATCGCCGACGGCGCGCTGCTCGATGCGCACCCGCCGTATCCCGATGACCCGAAGCGCCCTTGCGACATTACCGAGCACGATGCTGGCCGCGTCATCGTGCTGGCGAAGAAGCTGAACAGCGGCGTCGCCCGCATCCTGCCCTGGAACGACCGGCACAAGTACTACAACGACGAGCTCGCCCTGTCGATGCTCGAGGAGACCTCGCTCGAGCTCGTCTACTGGCTCGAGGACCAGGGCTACCCGGCCATCATCGTGCCGCCGACGCACGTCGATCCCTGGCGCTACCAGGACGATCCCGAGCAGCACATGACGACGCTGCTCTCGCTGCCGCACGCCGCCGTGGAAGCCGGCCTCGGCACGCTCGGCCTCAACCTGCAGCTGCTCACGCCCGAGTACGGCCCGCGCGTCGTGCTCACCGCGGTGCTCTGCTCGGTCGACGTCGAGTGCGACCGGAAGATGGAGGAGGCGCTCTGCCTCGGGCCCGCGTGCGGCCGCTGCCTGAAGACGTGCCCGCCCGACGCGGTGAAGGAGTGGGATCGCGACTGGCCCGCCTGCGACACGCACCGCTCGCCCTACGGCTTCGCCAAGCTCTCTGGCCACATCGAAAAGCTTATCGACGCCAGCAGTGCCGAGGCGCGCCATGAGCTGCTGCGCTCGGAGACGACCTTCAATCTCTGGCAGAGCATCCTGCGCGGCGCCGGCGCGATCACCGGTTGCCGCCGCTGCGCCGACGTCTGCCCGATTGGCGCCGATTACGAAACGATGCTGAAGGACGCCGTCGACCTGATCCCCGAGAACACGCCGGAGAAGGAAGCGCGCCTCGCGGCGATGAGCGCCGAAGCGTCGACGCAGGGCGCCGCCTACGCGGCGCAGCAGCGCTGGATCGGCGAAGTGAAATTCCACCCGCGCGACCCGCGCAAGGCCTGACGCCGGTGCCGCTCGCGCTGCCGACCTCGCGTGCCGAGATCGCCGCCATCCAGAGCCGGCGCAAGGTGATCGCTGTCGAGCAGGCGCGGCGTGCGCCGTTCTATCGCGGCAAGCTCGATCACGTGCGAATGGACCGGCTCGACGATACCGAGGAGTGGGCCAAGATTCCGATCCTCGACAAGGAAGCGCTGCGCAAGCTCTCCGATGGCGAGTTCTACGAGTCCTTCTGCATCCAGCCCGAGGATGGCATCGCCGAATACTGGCGCTCGGGCGGCGCCACCGGCAAGCCCCTCTTCTATCCGCGCAGCTTCACCGACATTCGCTACGGGCTGCTGTCGTTCGCGCGCACCTTCATGTGCATCGGCGTCCACCCCGGTGCCCGCGCCCACGACTCGTTTCCGCTCGGCATCCACCCGGCGGGGCAGATCTTCGCGCGCTCGGCTACCCAAGCCGGCATCGCCATGAACTGGGCCGGGGCCGGCACGACGACGCCGTCACCGCTGCAGCTCGAGCTGATCCAGCGCCTGAAGCCGACGGTGTGGATGGGCATGCCGAGCTACGGCCTGCACCTGGCCAATCTCGCCGACCTGAACGGCGTCGATCTCGCCGCGAGCAGCGTCGAGACGGTGATCTGCTCGGCCGAGCCCTTGTCGGACGCCAAGCGCGTCAAGCTCGAGCGGGCCTGGGGCGCAAAGGTGCGCGACACCTTCGGCATGACCGAGGCCGGCATGATGGGCGCCGAGGATGCCGGCGGCGCGGGCCGCGGCTTTCGCATCTGGACCGACATGTACTGCATCGAGGTCGTCGATCCGCAGAGTCACGCGCCGGTCGCGCCCGGCGCGGTCGGCGCCCTCGTCGTCACGCCGCTGTTCACGAACAACGTCACGCCGTTTTTGCGTTGGCTCTCGGGCGACCTGGTCACGCTCAGCAATGGAGACGACGGCAATCCATCGCCGTTCTCGGTCTTCCCGCTGGTTCGCCACGCGCATCGTACGAGCGGCTTCTTCAAGGTGCGCGGCGTCAACGTCGGCCACGCCGAGTTTGAGGACTTCATGTTCAAGACCGAGTCGATCAACGACTTCAAGTGCGAGCTCGTGAGCACCGGTGGCCTCGACGTCATGTGCGTCTCGGTCGAGCTGGCGCGCGGCTGCGACACGGCGCGCGTGCTGGGCGCGCTCGGCGGCTCGATCAAGCACGGCTTCGAGATCAGTGCCGAGCTGGTGCTGCTCGAGCCCGGCACGCTGGCGCGCGAATTCGAGGGTAGCGTGAAGGCGCCGCGCTTCATCGACAAGCGACAGTGAGCGGTGCCGGGCGAGCTACGTCGTCCCGAGAACCATAGACGCGCAGAGCTCGGTCATCTGTGAGTCGTCGTCGCACCAGTCGAGGACGACGTCGAAGTGGTTGCGCCCGGCGATCTCGATCGCCTCCGCGCTGAAGCCGGCGCCCTGCCAGGCGGCGAGGTAGTCGCGCGACTGCACCTTGAAGCCGCTCGTCTCGTTCTCGCCCCAGGTCAGCACCAGCTTGCAGGGCTGCGGCGGCAGGTGGCGGATGGGGCTGAGCTCCTGGATCTGCTGCTCGTCGAACGCCATCCATTCGTTGACGAACGACTTCGACAGCGACAGCAAGTCGAACACGCCGCTCACCGGCATCGCGCCCTTGATCGCGTCGTCGGGCAGGCCGAACGCTTCGTGCCAGCCACCGGCGACGAGCGCGCCGGTAAGGTGCCCACCGGCCGAGCTGCCGCCGACGAAGATGCGATCCGGGTCGAGGCCGTGCGCGCTGCCGTTCTTGTAGAGCCAGGCGATCGACCTGCGCACCTGTCTCACGATCTCGGGCAGCTTCACCGCCGGCGCGAGCGTGTAGTCGACGATGGCGACGCTGATTCCGCGGCGCGTCAGCGCACCGGCCATGAAGGTCGATTCGTTCTTGCTCAACATGCGCCAGTAGCCGCCGTGGATGAACACGAACACCGGCTTCAAACCCGGGCCGGGCGCAGAAAAGATGTCGAGGCACTGGCCGCTCGGTGCGTCGTAGCAGACGTCGCGCTCGTGCGGCAGCGTTCGATAGGCCTCGGCCGAGCGCTCGCGATAGAGAACCATGTTGGCCTCGAACACGCCGGGTGCCAGGGCAGCGCTCGGCCGGTAGGCGGCGTCGACGG
>JALYSL010000038.1 GCA_030854825.1 Pseudomonadota bacterium | reverse complement strand
GCGCACGAGGCTGCCGCTTGACGCACGCCCGGACACTTGTGGGCGTCGTCCTACGGTTGCCGGGTTCCTCCCCCGACACTTCCCCGCGCGCGCTACCTATCGCCGTCGAGGTGTTATCACCGCAGACTCATCTGTGTCATCTCTCTCAAGTCTGCCGGCATGAGAAGCCGGCGCCGATCACCCGAACCAAGGAAATGCCATGAACACCGTCAGCAGCACCACCAAGCCCCTGGCTCAACAAGGGCAGGATATCGCCGACAAGGCGGCGAACAACGCGCAAAGCGCGATCCGCTCGACCCAGAAGGCGGCCGATGGCGCACTCGACAGTCTCTCGGCCAAGGTCGACGACCTGCACGATCAGGCCGCGCCCCTGCTCAGCCGCGTTTCGTCGCAGGCCGAAGCCGCCGCGCGCCGCGGCATCGAGGCGGTTCGCGACACGTCGCAGCAACTCCGCGACAGAGCACTGCGCGCATCGGACACCGCCGTCGGCTACGTCAAGGACGAACCGATCAAGGCGATGCTGATTGCCGCTGCAACCGGCGCCTTGCTCATGGGCATTGTTGCCCTGATGAGCCGCTCGCGCGACTGACAAGGCGAGACTGAACGAGGCGAATCCGCGAGCGCATCATGATTCATCCGTTACTCAAGCTCATTGCCACCGAGCCGCAAGTGCTCGGGGACCACGTCGAGGCGTATGCCGAGCTGGTTGGCGACGAGGTGAAGAAGACGAGTACCGCCTGGGCCGCACGCCTGGGGCTCTAT
Organism: Pseudomonadota bacterium; assembly: GCA_030854825.1. The sequence continues at coordinate 7,003 of JALYSL010000038.1, read as the reverse complement.
GCTGCCGCCCTGTGTCTGGGTGGCGTCGGCCTCGTCTTCGCAGGAGTGGCTGTGATGCTGTGGGCGTCGCTTCCGCCAAGCGGCTTTCAGGCGCCGTGGGTCCTCATCGCGGTGCCGGTGCTGACGCTGGCGATTGCCCTCGTCTGCGCCTTGCTTGCCAAGCACAGCCCGATCGAAAACGCGTTCGACAATTTGAAGAAGCAACTGAACGCCGACATGGCGATGCTGCGTGAAGTGAGCGCGCCTTGAGTGCGGTGCTTCCGGCATCGGCCGAGTTGACCGGTGACGTACCGGCGGTCGAGCGCGCGATTGTCGATGCGCCGGTTCCTTCTGCCGCCGACAGGCTTGCCGCTTCGCGTCTGCGCCTTCGCGCAGCCTTGATGGAGATCGCCCACCCACCGCCGCGGCCCTCGATCTTCGATGGCCTCGGCGACATTAAGACCCAGTTGTTCGATCGGGTCAAGTCGCTGCCCGGAGCTGGCCTCATCATCGACAGCCTGGAAGACTGGTGGGCCCAACACCCTTTGCATGCCGCGGGAATCGTTGCCGAAGAAGCTTCACGCAGTTTCGTCTTGCCGGCCGCGCGAAAGAATCCCTATTCGCTGATTTTTGGCTCGGTCGTGGTGGGCGCGCTCTTTGTGCTCTCGAAGCCGTGGAAGTGGCTATTGAGACCGGCGCTCTTCGTCGGCCTGGTCCCGCAACTCGCGGCGCATGCCCTGCAAAGAATGCCAATCGAATCCTGGTTGCAGATGCTCAGTTCCTTCTTGCCTGCAAAAAGCGCCGACACACGGCAAGCCGACGCGACGGTGGCACCGAATTTGCAAAAGGGTTTTTAACGATTACCTCCCAACGGCCCCTTGCCGAAGCCGCCCGCGCGGTCACAGGCCGGTCTCCCTCCGTGGGGTCTTGAAACGCGCTTCGGCGCGTTTTTTTTGTGTTGATGACTGCCCCTCTTCACCGAGGGGTTTTGATAGGAATCGTCCTACAGCCCATGCGGCGCCTGCCGACAGACAAAAGCACGATGCGTTCTATCATCCAGGCAATGCCCCGCCTTCTTCCAATCAACGCCCAAGTGTCCGGCCAGGTCGCTCTGCATGCCCGCGCGCCTTTCTGGGCCACTGCTTCCATCAGCGACGCTGCAGACACTTCCCCCATGGAGCTGTCGGCGCTCGGTGCTCACGTCGATCGCTGCAATGGCTCGCGCGGTCGCATGTTCGGCCTGCATTGCGTGGCCGACGCCGTTCGTAGTTTCATTGCCCCGCGTTTCGTGACCACCCTGATTGCGGTCGGGTTCGTCTTCGGAGTCGTTTCGCTCATCGTCTGACCGGCCGATGGCGGCGCCCGAACTGCTGCAGCTGGTGCCCGACGCGCCAGTCGCGCTGGGCGACATACTAGATCCCGCACGCGGGCCGCTCGAGCGGCCAAACCGCTCCGAGATCTTCGGACCCGAGCGCTTCGCCCAGCACGGCATCAGCCTCGGTGTCACCCACGCGGCCCGTTTCGCGCCTTCGGGTTCGACCGCTTTTTTTCCGCGCCTGCGCGACAACATCCGGATCCTCCGCGAGGCCCACCACTACATCGGCTGGCAGGCGAAGACCGGCTACGACGTGAGCCCGGCCGCCGAATGGCTGCTCGACAATTTCCATCTCATCGAAGCGCAGTTGCGCGAGATCAACGATGGCCTGCCGCGCCGCTATTTCCGCGACCTGCCGGTGCTGCAGGACGAGCCACTGGTCGGCCTGCCTCGTATCTATGGCGTAGCGTGGGCGTTCGTCGCACACACCGACAGCGCCTTCAACGAAGAGCTCCTTGTTCATTTCCTGAAGGCCTACGAGCAAACGCGCGAGCTCACGCTCGGCGAGCTCTGGGCGCTGCCGACGACGCTGCGCGTCGTCCTCATCGAGAACCTGCGCCGGCTGGCCGAACGCGTCGCCGCCAACAAGGCGGCGCGCGAAGTGGCAAACCGGGCTTGCGACGCCATCGAGGCCTATCCGCCGGAGCGTCTCGACGCGCTTCTGGCCATGCTCAATCGGCGCGGCGTCGGCGAGCCCTTCCTGGCCCAGATCGCGCAGCGGCTGCAAGACCACCGCTCCGCCGCCGAGTCGGCCGCGCTGGAATGGCTGCAGCGGGTCGCACCCAACCTTGCCGAGATCCAGACCCAGCTTCCGTCGGCGCAGGCAGCCGACAACCTCAGTGTCGGCAACGCGATCAACTCGCTGCGTTCCATCGGCGACGCCGACTGGCCCGACATCGTTGCCACCACCAGCGTGTTGACGCAGCTGATGCTGAGCTCGCCGGCGTTCGCCGCCGAACGCGACGACACGCGCGACCAGACTTTGCACAGCATCGAAAAGTTGACCAAGAAGAGCGGCAAAAGCGAGCGCGTCGTGGCCGAGACCCTGCTTCGTTTCATGAACGCGGCGGCAACGCAAGCGCCCGAAGGCGACGAGTCGAAAGCGGTCGCCGGCTATTGGCTGCGCGGGGCCGGCCAGGTGGAGTTGCTGCCGGCGATCGGTCTGCGCGGCAAGGACGCGCGGCGGCGGCGGCGCGCACTTCGGCGCATCACACTGCCGACCTACCTCGGCGCTATCGCCGTCGCCACGGCGGGGATCGTTGCCTGGATGCTGACGCACTACAGCATCGCCCTGCCGGCGCCCGGGTCGACGCCCTGGTGGACGCTGCTCGCGACGCTCCTGCTCGTCTTTCCGGCTTCGGAGATGGCCGTCGCCGTCATCAATCGGCTGATCAGCGAATGGTCGCGGCCGAGCCGCTTGCCGCGTCTGGCACTGCTTGCCGGCATTCCGGACGAGCACCGGACGCTGGTCGTCATCCCCGCGATGCTGACTTATCCCGAAGCCGGTGCCGAACTGGCGCACCAGTTGCAACTGCACTACCTTGCCAATCCCGAGCACAGCGTCCAGTTCGCCCTGCTCTCGGATTGGGCCGATGCGGCGACCGAGCGAACTGCCGACGACCAGGCGCTGCTCGACGTCGCACGCGACGAGATCGACCGCCTCAACGCGCTCTATCCGGTGGGTGCCGACCAACCGTTCCGATTCATCGTCCTGCATCGCGAGCGTCGCTTCGCCGAGTCGGAGCAGCGCTGGATCGGCTGGGAGCGAAAGCGCGGCAAACTCGAGCAACTGCTCGCGATGCTGGACGAAGGATCGACAAGTCCATTCGTCGACCTCGGCCCCGTATCGCAGGTCGCACCCGGCGTGCGTTACGTGCTGACGCTGGACAGCGACACGCGCTTGCCGCCGGGCCGCCTGCGCGATCTCGTCGGCATCGCTGCGCATCCGCACAACCAGCCACAGCTGTCGGCGGACCAGAGCCGCGTCGAGCGAGGCTACGGCATCCTGCAGCCGCACGTGGCCACGCCGCTGCCGGCGCCCGAAGATGTGACGCTCTACCACTGGCTCTTTTCCGGGCAGAGCGGCATCGACCCATACAGCGTCGCCTCGTCCGAGGTCTATCAGGACCTGTTCGGAGAAGGCACCTATACCGGCAAGGGCTTGCTGCACGTCCACGCGGTGCACACCGTACTGGGCGGCAGGCTGCCGGCGAACCAGGTGCTCAGCCACGACCTGTTCGAAGGCTCGCTGGCTCGCTGTGCCGCCGTGACCGACGTGACGGTGATGGAAGACGCACCCTTTCACGCCGACGTCGCCGCATCGCGCGTCCATCGCTGGACCCGGGGCGATTGGCAGCTGTTGCCGCTGCTGCTGAATGGCAGGCGCTTTCGGATCCGCGCCGTCAACCGCTGGAAGATGCTCGACAACCTGCGCCGGTCGCTGGTCGCTCCGGCCTCTCTGCTCCTCGTCGTGCTCAGCCTGGCGTGCGGCGTAGCCTCGCCGTGGGCGGTGCTCGCTCTCATCGCACTCGCCTTCACGGCCGGGCCGCTGATGGGTTCCATCGCCGGGTTCGCGCCGAGCCGCGACGAAATCGCCCGCGTTCATTTCTATCGCCAGGGGTTGTCCGACCTGGCCCGCGCCCTGCTGAGCGGCGCTTGGCTGCTGGCCCAGCTCCTGCAGCTGGCGTTGATGGCCGCCGACGCGATCGTTCGCGCGCTCTGGCGCACGTTCGTCAGCCATCGTCGCCTGCTCGAATGGACCACTGCGGCTGCGGCTCAGGCGTCAGCGACGACGCGCCTGATGCCACTCGTGCGCAAGCACTGGGGCGTGCCGCTGGCGGCCCTGGTGCTTTGGCTCCTGCTCATCGCCGTGCATGCGCCGCATGTGGCGCTCGGCTCGCTGCTCTGCATCGTCTGGGCGCTGTCGCCCGCCTGGACGTGGTGGGTCAGTCGACCCTTGCCGCCGCGTCGCGCCGATGCGCTGTCGCCGGCGGATCGCGCTTTCTTCGCCGGCATCGCGCGCGACACCTGGCGCCTCTTCGAGCGCTGCGTCATCCCCGGCGAGAACGATCTGCCGCCCGACAACCTGCAGACCGCGCCGCACGACATGGTGGCGCACCGCACCTCGCCCACCAACGTCGGGCTCTACCTGCTTTCGACGGCGTGCGCGCGAGAATTCGGCTGGATCGGCGTTGTCGAAATGGCCGAGCGAATCGAAGCGACGTTGGCGACGTTGGCGAAGATGCAGCCGCATCGCGGCCACTTTCTCAACTGGTACGACACGACCACGACAGCGCCCTTGCTCCCGCTCTACGTCTCCACCGTCGACAGCGGCAATCTCTGCGTGCACCTGCTCGCCGTCGCCCAGGCCTGCCTCGAGGCCGCCGCGCTCGCGAACGGCGAAGCCGCGCTGCGTCGCGGTCTGGCGGCATCGAAATCGCGCATCGATGCTCTGCGCGCGAGCCAGACGGAGCTCGTCCTGGCCAGCGCGACCTCGTCGCTCATCGACACCAGCGACGCGTTCGCCGAGATGCGATCGGATCCCGACCTTTTCCGGCAGCGCCTGAACGAGGCCGCTATCGCGCTCGACGCCATGCTGCCGCCGCTGGAAGTCGATTCACCGGCGGCGCCAGCCCATCACCTGGCCTGGGCAGCACAAGACCATCTTTCGACTCTTCGCTCGGCCCTGCGCGACATCGTCGAGCCCGGCCAGCCGGCGGCACGGCTTCACGCCCTCGCTGCGCGTTGCCAGGCTCTGGCCCGCGAGCCCGACTTCGCGTTTCTCTTCCACCAGAAGCGGCGTCTTTTCCACATCGGCTTTCGCGTCGCCGAGCACCAGCTCGACGCCGGCTTCTACGATCTGCTCGCTTCCGAATCGCGCTCGACCGGCCTCTGGGCGATCGCCAAGGGCGACGTTCCTGCGGCCCACTGGGCCGCGCTCGGCCGACCCTTCTTCGCGGTCGGCGCACTCGCCGGCCTGCGCTCCTGGTCGGGCTCGATGTTCGAGTACCTGATGCCGACGCTGGTTCTCGACGAGCCGCACGGCAGTGTCCTGCATAGCGCGGCGCAAGCCGCCGTGCTGGAGCAGATCGCCTTCGCCCGCGAGCATCATGTGCCCTGGGGCATCTCGGAATCGGCTTACGCCGGAAGCGACCACACCCTCGCCTATCAATACGCGCCGCAAGGCGTGCCGAAGCTGGCGCTGCGCCGCACCCCGGCCGACGAGCTCGTCGTCGCGCCGTATGCAACCGCGCTGGCGGCACAGGTGGCGCCGCACCGCGCCGCCGCCAACCTGCATCGCTTCGAGCAAACCCGGGCGCGATTGCGCTACGGCTTCATCGAAGCGCTCGACTACACGCCGGCACGGCAATCGGGCACCGACGGCGTCGCTCGCGTCTACACCTTCATGGCCCATCACCAGGGCATGAGCATCGTTGCCCTCGCCAACGTCCTGCTCGATCGGGCGCCGCGCCGCTGGGGCATGCGCGATCCGCGCATCGAAGCCGTTTCCTCGCTGCTTCACGAACGGGCGCCGCGCGAAGTGCCCGTGCTGCACGAAGCGCCGTCGCGCCCGGCGCCAGGGATGCTGCCCAAACGCAGCCCCGGCATGCTCCACGACGTCATTCCCGGCATGTCGGCGATCGAGCCGACGCATCTGCTGTCGAATGGTCGCTACGCGGTCGCGGTGCGCGCCAACGGCGCCGGAACGAGCCGCTGGGCCAACTACGAGATTTCGCGCTCGCGCGACGATGCGCTGCGCGACGCCTACGGCTTGTTCTTTCATCTCCGCTGGGACCGCCAGCCCAGGCCGGTGTCGCTGACGCACCATCCGGCGCCCGATCGCGCCGCGCACTACCAGGCCGGCTTCCACGCCGATCGCGTTCTCTTCACCGCCTCATGGTCGGAAGTGCACGCGACGACGACGGTCTGGGTCAGTCCTGAAGACGACATCGAGTTCCGGCGCGTCGATCTGCGCAATCTCGGCGATCGCACGCTCGATGTCGAGCTGATCTCGGCGTTCGAAGTGACGCTGAGCGATGCGCGCGCCGACGAATCGCATCCGGCCTTCCAGAACCTCTTCGTCGGCGCCGAGTGGCAAGCGGATCATCAAGCTCTTGTATTCGAACGAAAGCCGCGTCTGGCCACCGAAAAGGGCGTGCTTGCGGCACATTTCATCGCCCAGTCCGAGCCGTTGGCCGATGGCGTGCGGATCCAGGTCGATCGACGCCGCTGGCTCGGCCGCAATCGCGGCGCAAGCCATCCGCTGGCCTCGTTCGACGAGCCGCCGGAGGCTGCGAACGGCAGCGAAGCCACTGCCCTCGATACCGGGCTCGATCCAGTCTCCGTCTTTGCGGTGCGGCTGCAGATTGCGCCTCGGGCCCTGGCGCGCATCACCTTTTGCGTGGCTGCCGCCGACAACCGCACGACCTTGCGGGCGGTGATCGACAAGTATCGGCAGCCGAGTCATGTCGAGCGCGCGTCGATGATGTCGGCGACGCTCGCCGGCATCCGCCTGCGCGAGATGCGGATGAGCGCGGAGAACTACGCGGCGATCCAGACGCTGACGACGAAGCTCGCCCTGACGTTGACCCGCACCCATGCGCGCCGGGCCGAGGACGCAAAGGCCTGTGATCGGCGGCTGCTCTGGAG
>JALYSL010000035.1 GCA_030854825.1 Pseudomonadota bacterium | reverse complement strand
GCCGCCGACCATGACCGCGGCGCTCGCCGCGGCGCCGGCGACGGTGACGACGGCGCAGCCGGGCAGCACGGCCAGCGCCGCTGCGGCAACGAAAGCGGTGGCGAGAACGCCGGGACGCCGAAGCTGCGGAGCGATCATGTGAGAGATTCTCGCGCAAGGAACCGGGCGAAGCGGCCACTTTGCATGGGCGCCTGTCGCGCCGATGCAGCAATCCGTCACGCGATGTGTCGTCAGCCGCGGCCGACGAAGGGCATCTTGGTGGCCATCACCGTCATGAACAGGATGTTGGCGCCTGGCGGCAGACTGGCCATGTGGACCACCGCGTCGGCGACGTGGCGCACATCCATGCGCGCTTCCACGACGAGCTCGCCGCTCGGTTGCAGCACGCCCTGGGTCATGCGCTCGGTCATCTCGGTGGCGGCGTTGCCGATGTCGATCTGGCCGCAGGCGATGTCGTAGGCCCGGCCATCGAGCGCGGTCGATTTGGTCAGGCCCGTGATCGCGTGCTTGGTCGCGGTGTACGGCGCGCTGCGCGGCCGCGGCGCGTGCGCCGAGATCGAGCCGTTGTTGATGATGCGGCCGCCGCGCGGCGACTGGCTCTTCATGAGGCGAAAGGCTTCCTGGGTGCAGAGGAAGACGGCGGTGAGATTGACGTTGACCACCGATTTCCATTGCTCGACCGTCAGCTCTTCGAGCGACACCGCCGGCGCGCCCATGCCGGCGTTGTTGAAGAGCAGATCGAGCCGGCCGAAGGTTTCGTGCGTCTTCGCGAACAATGCCTTGACGGCGGCCGGGTCGGTGGCGTCGGTCGGCACGGCGATCGCGTTCTTTGCCAGCTCGCCGGCAGCGGCGCGGGTCGCCTCGAGCGCGTCGGCGCGGCGTCCGGCCAGGCCGACGTGCCAGCCGGCCTGCAGCAAGGCAATGGCCGAGGCACGACCGATGCCGCTGCCGGCGCCGGTGACGATGGCGACTTTTTTCATCGAGGAAGCTCCCGGAGCGAAGGGTTGATACGGCCGGCCATCATGCGCTCGCCTCGGGTGGCGCGGCCACCTCTTCGGCGAAGCAACCAGTGAAAGTGAACCACAGGCTGACGTACAGCACGGTCGTGAAGAAGAGCACCGCTGGCGTTGCAATGTAGGTCGCCGGCAGCGGGCCGATCAGGTTGACGACGACGCCAAGCAGCATCACGAAGCAAGCGCCGAGCAGCGCCCAGACGAGGCCGTAGATGGCGAAGGCGCCCTTGTTGCGCCAGATCGCGACGGTGCTGAAGAAGAGCGCCTTGGCCCAGCTCTGGCCGCCCCAGTAGACGAGGGCGGGCGCATGCCAGAACGGGATCGACAACAGTGCGCCCAGCCCGAGCCGGAGCAGGAAGCCGGCCTGCAGGCGGGGGTCCGCAAGCTGGGTCGCGGTTGCCTCGGGGGAAGCCTGCGGATTGCCGGCCGCGTTCATGAACGCCGTCATCGCGTCGCCTTCGACCGCGGCGATCAGGCCGACCGCGAGCAGTGCGGCGACGAGGTAGGCCAGGCCGAGCTTGAGCATGCGGATGACGCGCGGGCGATCGGTCGAGGCGAGCTCGATGAAGGCGCCGGGAACCGGCCGCTGGCCGGCGGCGCCGAGACGCGCGGCGATCATGAACAGCAGGGAGCCGACGGGCGCGACGATGAGCAGGATGGGCTCGCCCACGAAAGGCACGCGCAACAGAATGAAGAAGACGAGCGCGCAGGCCGCGAACAGCGAGGCGAAGCCGAGCGGCTGGCGAAAGAAGATCTGGAACGCGCGCCGCACCCAGACGAGCCCTTCGCGCGGCGAAGCGAGGATGAGCCTCATGAGAGGAGGCGGTGCCGCGCCGGGTGCCACGGCGCTTCGCGGCGCTGCACCAGCACGCGTTCGAAATGATCGGGGTCGTGCGCCTTCAGCACCACGGCGTCGCGTGGCAGGTGAACGTCCCACGAGCGCGACAGCCAGAAACGGAAGGCGGCGGCGCGCATCAGCGCAGGCAGCAGGCGCAGCTCGGTGCTGTCGAGGGCACGCACGCTCTCGTAGGCCTGCACCAGCGCTTCGGCGCGGTCTTCGGCGAGACGGCCCGATTCGAGATCGATGCACCAGTCGTTGAGGGCGACGCCGATGTCGAACAGCAGGCAATCGACGCCGGCGAAATAGAAGTCGAAGACGCCGGTGAGGGCATGGCCGTCGAACATCACGTTGTCGCGGAACAGGTCGCCGTGGATGGCGCCGCGCGGCAGCGACGCGTAGGCCGAAGAGGCCGCGAGATGCTGCTGGAAAGCGAGCTCGTCCTGCATCAGCGCGGCGCGGTCGGCGTCGAGATGCGGCACGACGACAGGCACGGTCTCGTTCCACCAGGCCAGGCCGCGCAGGTTCGGCTGCCTCGGGCCGTAATCGCTCGCCGCCTGGTGCAGCCCGGCCAGCATCGTGCCGACGCTGGCGCAGTCCGCGGCGTCGGGGGCCAGGTGATGCTCTCCGGGCAGGCGGTCGACCAGCGCGGCGGGCTTGCCGCGAACAGAGAGCAGCAGGGAGCCACTCCGGTCGGCGTGCGGCCCGGGCACCGGCAGGCCGTGATCGGCGAGGTGTCTCATCAGCTCGAGATAGAACGGCAACTCGTCGGCGCGAAGACGCTCGAACAGCGTCAGGACGAAGCGACCCTGATCGGTGTCGGCGAAGTAGTTGGTGTTCTCGATGCCGCCGGCGCAAGGCTCGAGCGCCCGCAATTCACCGATCGCGAGACCTTCGATCAGGCGAGCCGCCTCGTCGAAGGACACCTCGGTGAAGACCGCCATCGAAGAACGTGGTCGCCGATCAGAAATGAAAGATGTTCCAGACGCGCTGGCCGGCGGCGCCGACCGAGTTGGTCGTCCCGGGCAACAGATCGCGCGAGCCGGCGTCCGTGATGATCTCGTAGGGAGCGCCCGCTCCCTTGGGCGACACCGTCACCTTCTGCAACTGGCCGCGCACCCGCAACTCTTCGATGCGGGTGGTCTTGCCGTCGATCACGGTGCGCTGCACGAACGGCTCCTTGGCGGCCCTGGCGACGTTCGCGTCGGCCTCGAGCGGCGCCTCCTGCGAAGACGCCGACGTCGGCGGAGATGGCGCATCGGCGGCTTGCGCAACGCTTCCCGCCAGCGAGGCGAGCACAGCAGCGAAGGTCGCCAGCGACATCGATTTCATGGGCTCATTCTAGGCCGATCGCCTCGTAGGCATCCTTCACAATCGCCCGCATGGTGGACAGGACATTGCTGCTCGTCGACGGCTCGAGCTATCTCTACCGCGCCTATCACGCGCTGCCCGATCTGCGCAGCGCGAGCGGTTTTCCGACCGGTGCGATCCGCGGCGTCGTCTCGATGATGAAGCTCCTGCGCGAGCAGTACCCGGCGCTGCACGGGGCCTGCGTCTTCGACGACAAGGGCAAGACCTTTCGCGACGAGTGGTACCCCGACTACAAGGCCAACCGCTCGTCGATGCCGGAAGACCTGGCGGTGCAGATCGAGCCGATCGTCGAGGCCGTCAAGCTGCTCGGCTGGCCGGTGCTGACGGTGCCCGGCATCGAGGCCGACGACGCGATCGGCACGATCTCGTGCATGGCGGCCAAGGGCGGCTTCAAGGTCATCATCTCGACCGGCGACAAGGACCTGGCGCAACTTGTCGACGCCAACGTCACGCTCATCAACACGATGAGCAACGAGACGCTCGACATCGCCGGCGTCACCGCCAAGTTCGGTGTGCCGCCGGAGCGGATCGTCGACTACCTGGCGCTGATCGGCGACAGCGTCGACAACGTGCCCGGCGTCGACAAGGTCGGGCCGAAGACGGCGGCGAAATGGCTCGCCGAGCACGGCTCGCTCGACGGCGTGATCGCGGCGGCAGCGAGCATCAAGGGCGTCGTCGGCGAGAACCTCAGAAAGGCGCTCGACTGGCTGCCGCAGGGCAAGCGCCTCGTCACCGTGGTCACCGACTGCAACCTGAGCGGTCACGTGCTCGGCTGGCCCGAGTTCGACGCGCTGGCGCTCGGCGAGATCGACGCAGCGGCGCTGCTCGCCTTCTTCGACCGCTACGGCTTCGGCGCGATGCGCCGCGATCTCGAAACATCGCTCGGGACATCTGGGGGCGCGACGGCGAGCGAGCCTGTCCCGATGACGATCGACGTGCCGGCATCGGTGCCCAGCGAAGCCATCGTCAAGAACTATGAAACGGTGACGACGTTCGACGCGCTCGACGCCTGGCTCCGGCGCATCGAGGCGGCCGAGCTGACCGGGCTCGACACCGAGACCGATTCGCTCGACCCGATCCGCGCCACGATGATCGGCTTGTCGCTCGCGGTCGCGCCGGGCGAGGCCGCCTACATTCCCTTGCGCCACAGCTATGCAGGCGCGCCCGATCAACTGCCGGTCGAGCTCGTGCTCGAGCGCCTGAAGCCGTGGCTCGAGAACGCCAACGCCGGCAAGGTCGGCCAGAACATCAAGTTCGACACCCACGTCTTCGCCGGCGCCGGCGTTGCGGTGCGCGGCTATCGCCACGACACCATGCTGCAGAGCTACGTGATCGAGGCACACAAGCCGCACAGCCTGGAGAGCCTGGCCTTTCGCCACGTCGGCCGCACCGGCCTCACCTACGAAGAGGTCTGCGGCAAGGGCGCCAATCAGATTCCATTCGCCCAGGTCGAGATCTCGCGCGCCGCCGAATACTCGTGCGAAGACAGCGACTTGACGCTGCACGTTCAACAGGCGCTCTTGCCGCGGATCGAGGAAGAGCCGGGGCTGGCACGCATCTACAACGAGATCGAGATGCCGGCGTCGGCGGTGCTCGCGCGCATCGAGCGCACCGGCGTGTTGATCGATTCGGCGCTGCTGACGCGGCAAAGCCAGGAGCTGGCCGAGCGCATGGTCAGGCTGGAGGCCGAGGCCTACGAGATCGCCGGCCAGCCTTTCAATCTCGGCAGCCCAAAGCAGATCGGCGAGATCCTGTTCGGCAAGCTCGGCCTGCCGGTCGGCAGGAAGACCGCGAGCGGCGCGCCGTCGACCGACGAAGAGGTGCTGGCCGAGCTGGCCCAGGAGTATCCGCTGCCGGCCAAGCTGCTCGAGCATCGCAGCCTCTCGAAGCTGAAGGGCACCTACACCGACAAGCTGCCGCTGATGGTGAACCCACAGACCGGGCGCGTGCACACGAACTACGCGCAAGCCGTGGCGGTGACGGGACGCTTGTCGAGCAACGACCCGAATCTGCAGAACATTCCGATCCGCACCGCCGAAGGGCGGCGCATCCGCGAAGCGTTCATCGCGCCTGAAGGGGCTTCCATTCTCTCGGCCGACTATTCGCAGATCGAGCTGCGCATCATGGCCCACATCTCCGCCGACGCCGGTCTGCTTGCCGCGTTCGGCGAAGGCGTCGACGTGCATCGCGCCACCGCCTCCGAGGTCTTCGGCGCCGCCGTGGCCGAGGTCTCGAGCGAGCAGCGGCGCTACGCCAAGGTCATCAACTTCGGTCTCATCTACGGCATGAGCGCGTTCGGGCTGGCCGCCAACCTCGGCATCGAGCGCAGCGCGGCCACGGCCTACATCGAGCGCTATTTCGCGCGCTACCCGGGCGTCAAGCGCTACATGGACGAGACGCGCGCCTCGGCCGCCGAGAAAGGCTACGTCGAGACGCTGTACGGCCGCCGTGTCTACCTGCCCGAGATTAACAAGCCCGGGCCGCGCAAGGCCGCGGCCGAACGCCAGGCGATCAACGCGCCGATGCAGGGTACCGCCGCCGATCTCATCAAGCTGGCGATGATCGCCGTACAGAACGCGATCGACCGCGAACATCGCGCGACGCGGATGATCATGCAGGTGCACGACGAGCTCGTCTTCGAGGTGCCGCAGAGCGAGCTCGATTGGGCCCGCGAAGCGGTGCCGCGCATCATGGCCGGCGTCGCCTCGCTGGCGGTGCCGCTGGTCGCCGAGGTCGGTGTCGGCGCCAACTGGGACGAGGCGCACTAGAAGGTGCGTCACGATACGCCGCCGGCATTCCGCCCGCGCTGGCTTTAGAGGGGCGGCAGCAAGGGTTCGTTTCGGGAAGCACGCGCGACCGCACGCCGGCCGCGTCGCACGTGCCAGGCGAGCAGCAGCGGCAGGGCGAAGCCGGCTCCCCAGTGCAGCCACTCGGTGCCGCGACGCAGGCTGTCGCCGCCGAAGTAGTAGAGGCCGTAGCCGCTCAGGCCGAGCAGGAGCAACGTGGCCGCGGCAATGGCGCCGCTGCCGTGGTTGTGGCCTCGCCGCCAGGCGTTGACCATGTGGCCGAAGAGCATGGTTCCCGACAGGTAGATCAGGAGCATCGCCGCCGCGCCGTGGAGCTTCATCATCCACGGCTCGAGGGGGCTCGGCAGCGCATCGTCGGCGCGCCCGACGCGCAGCCACAGCCACGCCGCACCGGTTGCGGCGAGCGCGGCGACGAGGGCGTAGAGGCCGCAGCGGCGAATCGCGCCGAGCTTCGTCGACTGCTGCAGCAGCGATGGCGGCCGGCGCTGCCTTCGCTTCATGCCGCAACGCGCGCCGGCGGGCGATGCAGCACCAGGGTCGCGCCGTGACGTCCGAGCATCGGGTGCTCGCGATCGTCGGTGGCCAGGATGATCTTGGTGAGCGCATCGGCCGTCATGCAGGAAGGCGCCATGACGCTGGCGCCGGCATCCGGCGCCAGCGATCGGCGACTTCGTCCGTCGAGCAGCGCCGAGGGAAGCGACGTCGGCCGCCTGCCGTCGAGGCTGCTCGTCGCCGAGCTTGCCAGTGCCGCGTCGCGAAGATCGATCGATGCCAGCAGGCGCGCCGGGTCGGCCGGATCGCGCAGGCCGATCGTCGCCGCGCGGCTGCCGAAGTGGCGCAGGTCGCCTCCGGCGTCGACGAGCGCCCCCTCGACCC
>JALYSL010000031.1 GCA_030854825.1 Pseudomonadota bacterium | reverse complement strand
TCGGTGCCATCGTCTTCGGCGCCGGCGACTTTCGCTCGCGCACCGAAGACCGGGCCGCGCCGCCGCCGCTCGCGGCCGGCGATCGACTGAGCCTGGGCCCGCTCGAAGCGACCGTGACGCGAAGCCTCGGTCATCCACGCTTCGTCGAGATCGCCTTCGCGGGCAGCGTCGACAACATCTGGGCCGGGCTGGCCCGTCATGGACGGCCCGTGCAATACGCGCACCTGACCGAGCCGCTCGCTCTCTGGGACGTGTGGACACGCGTCGCGGCGCTGCCGGTCGCCTTCGAGCCGCCCTCGGCCGGCTTCGTTCTCGACTGGCAGCTGCTCGACGTGCTTCGCGCGCGCGGCATCGGCTTCGCGACGCTGACCCACGCCGCAGGCCTGTCTTCCACCGGCGATGCGGCGCTCGACGCGCGACTACCCTTTGACGAGCCCTATCACCTCCCGGCGATGACGGCGGCAGCCATCGCGCACGCACGCTGCGGCGGCGGTCGTGTCATTGCGCTCGGCACAACCGTCGCGCGCGCTCTCGAGCACGCGGCCGCGCAACCCGCCGGCCTTCGGTCGGGGCCGGGTCTGGCGACAAACCGGCTGGGCCGGGCCTCCGTGCTCCGTGTGGTCGACGCGCTCATCAGCGGCACGCACGAACCCGGGTCGAGCCACCACGAGTTGCTCCGCGCCTTCGTTGCCGACGAGACCTCGGAGCGAATCGATGCGGCGCTCGAATCAGGCGGCTATCGCACGCACGAGTTCGGCGACTCGGTGCTGGTCAAGGCGTCGGCCGGGCGATGGGCCGCTCCGAAGCCCGGCCGCGTCCCCTCGGCGGACGGCGCAGTGGCGCAAGCCACCAGCGCGGGGGCCTAAGTTTTTCAGGCCCGCTCGAACTTGAAGACGGCCACGCTGGCCAAGAGGTTGGGCCAGGCGCGAACAACCTTGCCCGCCTGAATGCCGAACGCGTCGAGGATCGTCAGGCCGTCTTTTCGCGCCAGCACCTCGAAATCAGCGTAGGTGCCGACGCGAATGTTAGGCGTGTCGTACCACTGGTACGGCAGGACGCGCGTCACCGGCATGCGGCCCGCAGCGACGTGCAGGCGGTTCGGCCAGTGCGCGAAATTCGGAAAGCTGACGATACCGACACGGCCGACGCGTGCCGTCTCGCGCAGCATGCGTTCGGTGTTCTTCAGGTGCTGCAAGGTGTCGAGCTGGAGCACGACGTCGAAGCTGCAATCGTCGAACAACGCCAGGCCTTCTTCGAGATTGAGCTGGATGACATTGACGCCGCGCTCGTGGCACGCCAGCACATTGCCATCGGCGATCTCGACACCGTAGCCGCTGCAGCCACGCTCGCGCTCGAGCAGGGACAGCAGTTCGCCATCACCGCAGCCGAGGTCGAGGACGCGCGAGCCTTGCGGCACCAGCTCGGCGATGAGCTCGATGTCCTTGCGCTCGCTCATGCCAGAACCCCCACGCTCGTCGCTCCGCTCCGTCGCTGCCCCCCGAGGGGGGGCGGCCGACCTGGGGGCGGCCCGGCGGCCGGCCGATCGCTCACGCGATCTCCTTCGCGAGATTCGCGAAGCAGGCGCGCAGCACGCCGTGATAGCGCGGGTCGTCGAGCAGGAATGCGTCGTGGCCGTGCGGCGCCGCGATCTCGGCATAGCTCACGTCGAGCTTGTTGTCGACCAGGGCCTTGACGATCTCGCGCGAGCGTGCCGGCGCGAAGCGCCAGTCGGTCGTGAAGCTGACGAGCTGGAACCTGCAGCGGGCTGCGGCGAAGGTCTTCGTCAGGTCGCCGCCGTGGCCTCGGGCCGGGTCGAAATAGTCGAGCGCGCGCGTGATGAGCAGATAGGTGTTGGCGTCGAAGTACTCGCTGAACTTGTCGCCCTGGTGGCGCAGATAGCCTTCGATCTGGAACTCGATGTCCTGCGTCGAGTAGCCGAACGCGGCCTTGTGCATGTCGCGCCCGAATTTCGCCTCCATCGCGTCGTCCGACAGATACGTGATGTGGCCGATCATTCGCGCCACCCGCAGGCCGCGCTTCGGGATAACGCCCTGCTCGGCGTAGTGGCCGCCGTGAAAGTCCGGGTCGGTGACGATGGCGCGGCGCGCCACCTCGTTGAAGGCGATGTTCTGCGCCGACAGATTCGGTGCCGTCGCCACGGCGACGCATCGGCAAAGGCGGTCCGGGTAGCGCAGCGCCCAGTCGAGCGCCTGCATGCCGCCGAGGCTGCCGCCGAGAACGGCGGCGAGCCGGGTGATACCGAGCGCCTCGACCAGGCGCGCCTGGGCATCGACCCAGTCCTCGACCGTCACCACCGGGAAGTCGCTGCCGTAGCTTCGGTTCGGGGCTGCCGGGTTCGGGCTGGTTGGCCCGGTCGAGCCGAAACACGAGCCCGGGTTGTTGACGCCGATAACGAAAAAGTGATTGGTGTCGAGCGGCTTGCCCGGGCCGACCAGGTTGTCCCACCAGCCGTCGCTCTTTTCCTGGCCGACGTGCGTACCGGCGACGTGATGCGAGGCGTTGAGCGCGTGGCAGACGAGTACCGCGTTGCTGCGTGCCGCATTCAGCGTGCCGTACGTCTCGTAGGCGAGCGTGTAATCGATGAGCGTGGCGCCGCTGGCGAGCGGCAGCGGCGCCGCGAAATGCATCGACTGGGACTCGACGTCGCCGAGGGAATTCATGACGAAGGCAGACAAAGAAAAACCCGGCGCCGCCAAAGCGGGACACCGGGTTGCCGGTTCCTGTCTTTAGCCGAATTTATAGAGCGCTCGCAAGCCGGAACAAATCAGCGCTTCGGTTCGAAGTATAGCCACGCGTGCGCAAGCCGCCGAGGCTGGTGCATGATGGTCCGTCGATTGGAAACGGCACGGCGACCACGATGAACTTCCAGACGCTCCTCGAACAGATCGACGCCGAGTTGCGGCCGGCGTTCGGTGCCGAGGGCAAGGTGGCCAGCTACATCCCGGCGTTGGCCCGGGTCTCGCCGCAGCAGTTCGGCATCGCACTGCGAACCTGCGACGGCGTAGAAGCCGCGGCTGGCGACAGCGACGTTGCGTTCTCGATCCAAAGCATCTCGAAGCTCTTCACCTTGACGCTCGGGATGCGCGTCCTCGGTGACCGGCTCTGGGAGCGGATCCACCGCGAGCCCTCGGGCAACCCGTTCAATTCGCTGCTGCAACTCGAAAGCGAGCAGGGCGTGCCGCGCAACCCGTTCATCAACGCCGGCGCCATCGCCGTCGCCGACCGACTCGTCAGCACGCTCGGCTCGGGTGCGCAGGCGGCGCTGATCGACATGCTCTCCGGGCTGTGCAGCGAGCCGATTGGCTTCGATGAAGAGGTCGCCGCTTCGGAGCAGGCCACCGGCTTTCGCAACGCGGCGCTCGGCAACTTCATGAAGAGCTTCGGCAAGCTCGACAACGACGTCGCCACCGTTCTCGACTTCTATTTCCATCAATGCTCGTTGCGGATGAGCTGCCGGCAACTGGCACGCGCCGCCGGTTATCTCTGCCGCGATGGCGGCCACCCCGACGGCGACTCGCCGGTCGTGAGCGAACGCCAGGCGCGGCGCCTGAACGCGCTGATGCTCACATGCGGCACGTACGATGCGGCCGGAGAATTCGCCTACCGCATCGGCCTGCCGTGCAAGAGTGGCGTCGGTGGCGGCATCGTTGCAGTCGTGCCCGACAGATTGAGCCTGTGCGTCTGGTCGCCGGCAGTCGACGCAAGCGGCAACTCGGTGCTCGGCACGCAGGCCCTGGAGCTGTTCGCAAGCCGCACCGGGCTGTCGATTTTCTGAGGAGCGAGGCGATGAGCTGGTTCGAAGGGTTCGAAAGTGGCCTGCACGCGGCCGGCGAGGTGGAGTTGTTCGCGCACACCGGCGGCAATCCCGGCAAGCCTCCGCTTCTTCTTCTGCACGGCTATCCGCAGACGCACGTCATGTGGCATCGGGTGGCCCAGCGCCTGGCCGCCGATTTTTCGCTCGTCATTCCGGACTTGCGCGGCTACGGCGACTCGACCAAGCCCGGGCCGGCCGCAACACCGGACGCCGATCACGCCTTGCACAGCAAGCGGGCGATGGCGGCCGACATGGCAGCGCTGATGAGTGGCCTCGGCCACTCGCGGTTCGCCGTCGTCGGGCACGACCGCGGTGGTCGCGTCGCGCATCGGCTGGCGCTCGATCACGCCGACCGCATCGAGCGCCTCGCCGTGATCGACATCGTGCCGACGCTTGACATGTACGACATGACCGAGATGCGCTTTGCGACTCTGTACTACCACTGGTTCTTCCTGATCCAGCCGGCGCCACTGCCGGAGCGGATGATCGGCGGCGACCCGTCGTTCTTTCTGCGCTGGGCCTTTCGCGGCTGGGGCCGAAAGCCGGTCGAGGGCGACATCGAGCCCGAGGCGATGGCGGAGTACGAACGATGCTTCGGCCGCGCCGACACGATCCACGCCACCTGCGAGGACTATCGCGCTTCGGCCTCGATCGACCTCGAGCACGACCGAGCCTCGCGCGACGCCGGCGAAAAAATCGTCTGCGACACACTGGTGTTGTGGGGCGAGCACGGCGTCGTCGGCAAGCTCTATGCACCGCTGGTTCTGTGGCGCGCCCAATGCGCCGGCAAGCTCGACGGCAAGGCGATGAACGCCGGCCACTTCATTCCGGAGGAGCTGCCCGACGAGACGGCCCGCCGCCTGCGCGACTTCCTTCTCGCCCGTTAGGCGCAGTTCACGCTTTCCAAGCGTCGGCGCCAGGAGGCCCGGTCTACCATCGCGCCACTTCGAGGGAGGAGCGCCCATGTTCGCGTGGATCAATCGGCTCGACCAGCATTTCCCGATCCGCTATTCGGCCTGGGCGCTGTGCATGGTCGGCTTCGCCGCGAGCGTCTTCGCCTGGGCCCGCATGGGCATGGACGTGTGGCCGGCGATCGTCTTTCTCGGCCTCGTGCTGCTCGGCATCCGCGATACCCGGCAGACGCGCCATTCGATCCTGCGCAACTATCCGGTCATCGGCCACCTGCGCTTCCTGTTCGAGTTCATCCGGCCCGAGATGCGCCAATACTTCATCGAAGGCGACAACGAATCGGCGCCGTTCTCGCGCCAGCAACGCTCACTCGTCTATCAGCGCGCCAAAGGCGACTCCGACAAGCGGCCGTTCGGCACCCAGATCAACGTCGCCGGCATCGGCTACGAATGGATCAACCACTCGCTGCAGCCGACGGTGCTGAAGACGCACGACTTTCGCGTCACCATCGGCGAGACGCGGGCGCAACCCTACAGCGCGAGCCTCTTCAACATCTCGGCAATGAGCTTCGGCGCCCTCTCGGCCAACGCCATCCTGGCGCTCAACGCCGGCGCCAAGCGCGGCAACTTCGCCCACGACACCGGCGAAGGCTCGATCAGCAGCTATCACCGCCAGAACGGCGGCGACCTGATCTGGGAGATCGGCTCCGGCTACTTCGGCTGCTGCAACGGCGACGGCAGTTTTTCAGAGGAGCGCTTCACCGCCAACGCGATCGATCCGCAGGTGAAGATGATCGAGGTCAAGCTCTCGCAAGGCGCCAAGCCCGGCCACGGCGGCGTTCTGCCCGGCCCCAAGGTGACCATCGAGATCGCCGAGGCCCGCGGCGTGCAGCCATGGGTCGACTGCGTCTCGCCGGCATCGCACGCCGCCTTCAAGACGCCGATCGAGATGATGAAGTTCATCGACCGGCTGCGCGAACTTTCGGGCGGCAAGCCGACCGGATTCAAGCTCTGCATCGGCCATCCCTGGGAGTGGTTCAGTATCGCCAAGGCGATGCACGAGACCGGCATCCTCCCGGACTTCATCGTCGTCGACGGCGCCGAGGGCGGCACCGGCGCGGCACCGCTCGAGTTCTGCGACCACGTCGGGGCGCCACTGCAGGAAGGCCTGCTCCTGGTCCACAACACGCTGGTCGGCCTCGACCTGCGCGACAAGATCAAGATCGGCTGCGCCGGCAAGGTCGTCAGCGCCTTCGACATCGCCCGCATGCTCGCGATCGGCGCCGACTGGTGCAACGCGGCGCGCGGCTTCATGTTCGCGCT
>JALYSL010000483.1 GCA_030854825.1 Pseudomonadota bacterium | reverse complement strand
CGAGAACACCGCCGGCGGCGATGACCGGCCGCGGCCCGAACCGGTCGACGAGCCAGCCCTCGAGCGGGACCAGCCAGGGCTCGACGATGACGAAGATCGAGAAGGCGAACTGGATGCTGGCCAGACCCCAGTGGTTCTTCGCTTCCATCGGCGTGACGAACAGCGTCCAGCCGTACTGCAGGTTGGCGACCATCGCCATGCAGAGGATTCCCATCACGAGCTGGGCCCAGCGGCGGGACGAAGTGCCGGTGACGGCAGTGGATTGAGGATTCATGGAGCCTGTCCTTGTCTCGTGGCAGGTATGCGGTGGGTCGTTGAACGGCCCGCCGTCGCTCCACGCTCGCGGAGCGTGTACGGCGATCGGGCCCTCCGGTTACCTCTTTACTGTCGAATGGATCGGCCGCAAAAATCTTGACGCGGGTCAATATCGAGGGAATCGGACATGATCGTTGTCCCTTAGTTCGTCTCGATGCGCGAACGGCGGCGCCACCAGGATCGGCGCCTCACAAGTTATATTAAGACATCATGAGACGAGTCGCTCCGCCGCGCGCGGCCAAGCGCGCGTCGAAGGCCGCGTCGTCGGCGCCGCGTGCGCTCCAGCGCGACAGCGTCGAGCCGCTGTACCGGCAGCTAGCTGCCTACGTGCAGCGCCAGATCGACAGCGGCGCGCTCGCGCCGGGCGCCCCACTCGCGAGCGAAACCGCACTGATGGCGCAGTTCGACGTCAGCCGAGTCACGGTGCGCCAGGCGATGGCGCTGCTGCAGCAGCACGGCAAGGTCGTGGCCCGGCGCGGCAAGGGCCGCTTCGTCGCCGGGCGCGTGGTGCAGCACGACCTGGATTCGTTGCAGGGCTTCTACGACGCGCTGCGCCAGCAGGGCATCGAGCCGCAGACGACCCTGCTCGAGTTTTCCGCCGATGCCGGCGCCCTCGACGATCTCGCGCCGCCCGGCTGCGATCTTCCGGTCCGCCTGCAGCGTCTCTACGCCGTCGACGCGCTTCCGTTCGCGCTCGTCGTCGGCTACCTGCCGCGCGAAGCGGCGGCGCTCGGCGAAGCACGTGCGGCGCGGCTCACCGTTTATCAGATCCTGCAGGAGTACCTCGGCCTGCGCATTGCCCGCGCCGAGGTGACGATCCGAAGCCAGCGGCCGCCGCGCGTGGTGGCACGCCACCTCGGCCTGCGCGCCGCCGACGAGACGCTGGTGATGGAAAGAAAGTCGTTCGCGCATGCTGCCGCGGCGTGCGAGTTCATGCGCATCTACATCGTCTCCGAGCGCTACGAATTCCGGCTCAGGGTGGCCGGGCCGCTCGAGATCGCGCGCTCGGTGCATCGCGTCTCCGAAGCGAAGCCGCCGCCATCGCGCGGCACTGATCGAAAGAGGTGATCCCATGAGCCGAGACCCCGTGTTCGAGCCGACCACTTCGCGGCGCCGCTGGCTCGCCGCCATCGCCGCCGGCGCTGCCGCCGGCTTCATCGGCCCGGCCCGGGCCCAGGCTTTTCCGGTGCGGCCGCTGCGCCTCATCGTGCCGTTTCCACCGGGCGGCCCGACCGACATCGTCGCCCGGCCGCTGGCGCAGATGCTCTCGGAAGCGCTCGACCAGCAGGTGATCGTCGACAACCGCGGCGGCGCCGGCGGCTCGATCGGCGCCGAGATCGTCGCCCGGTCGGCACCCGATGGCTACACGCTGCTGATGGGCACGGTCGGCACCAACGCCATCAATCAGGCGCTCTATCGCAAGCTGCCATACGACGCCACCAAGGACTTCACGCCGCTCGGCCTGGCCGCTTCGGCGC
The DNA here is from genome assembly GCA_030854825.1 of Pseudomonadota bacterium. Next base: position 2,621 of record JALYSL010000483.1, on the reverse strand, counting down.
CGGTGACGGTGGTCGTCAACGCCGGCACACCCTACGCCAATGTGGCCGAGCTCATCGCTGCGGCGAAGCGCGCGCCGGGCAGCATCAACTTCGGCTCGGCCGGCAACGGCTCGCCCGGCCATCTCACCGGCGAGATGTTCGCCAAGGCCGCCGGTGTCGAGCTCAGACACGTGCCGTACAAGGGCAGCGCGCCGGCGATCAGCGACCTGCTCGGCGGCCAGATTCCGCTCATGTTCGACCCGGTGCAGTCGGTTCTGCCGCACATCCGCGCCGGCAAGCTGCGGGCGCTGGCGGTGAGCAGCCGCGAGCGCTCGCCGGTCCTGCCGCAGGTCGTGACGCTCGACGAGGCCGGCCTGAAGGGCTTCGAGGCCACCGCGTGGTGGGCCTTGTTCGCGCCGGCCGGCCTGTCGGCAGCGGTGTCGGCGAAGCTGGCTGCGGAGACGAAGCGGGTGGTCGGCGCCGATGCCTTTCGCGGCCACCTCATCGATGTCGGCGTGCAGGCGGCGGCGAACGTCACGCAGCCGTTCGCCGAATTCCAGAAGGCCGAGATCGCCAAGTGGGGCAAGGCGGTGCGCGATTCCGGCGTCGAGCTGGAATGAGGCTCGACGCCGAAGAAGAGGCGATGCTCGCCGGCGAGCTGGGGCGCGGCCCGCAGCTCGCTCTCGAGCATCAGATCAAGGTCGGCGATTTCTTCAGCGCCGAAGACTTCGTGCCGGTGACGCAGGCGCACATCATGGCCGACACCGAGAGCCTCGGCGAGTCCGGCGTGCAATGGCTCGAAGCCCTGGGCGCCGAGTCGGGCGCGCGCGTCTGCATCCCGACCATCACCGATCCGCGCGGCACCGATTTCGCCAAGGCCGGCCTGCTCAAGCAGGCGCCCTGGATGCTGACGCTGGAGCGGCGCGCGATCGAGGCCTTCGTGCGTCTCGGCGTGGCGATGACCGACACCTGCATCAACTACCAGACGCTGCAGGCGCCGACGCGCGGCGAGCACGTCGCCTTCGGCGACACCGGCGTCGTCATCTACTCGAACTCGATCTGCGGCGCCCGCTCGAATTTCGAGGGCGGCCCGTCGGCGCTTTCGGCCGGCCTCACCGGTCGCACGCCGCGCTACGGCTTTCATCTCGAGGCGCAGCGTCGTGCCACGGTCCGCATCCGGGTCGACTGGACGCCGTCGACGCTCAACGACTGGGGCGCGCTCGGCGGCGTCATCGGCCGGCTAGCCGGCAACTACTGGTCGGTGCCCGTCGTCGAAGGCCTCGAAGGTGCGCCAGGCTCCGACGCGATGAAGCACTTCGGCGCGGCGATGGCGAGCTTCGGCTCGATCGCCCTCTTTCACCTCGTCGGCATCACGCCGGAAGCGACGCGCCTGCAGGATGTTCGCGGCGAACGCCTGCCCGTGGCGCATCGCATCGGCCGCGACGACGTGCAGGCGCTGCAGCAGAGCTACGCCGTCTCCGACGAGATCGACGTCGTCGTCTTCTCGGCGCCGCAGCTGAGCCTCTACGAGCTGCGCCGCATCGCCGAGCTGTGCGAAGGCCGCCGCTTCCTCAAGCCCATGCTCGCCGTCACCAGCCCGCAGGTGAAGCCCGATGCCGACCGCTTCGGCTACACCGGCCGCATCGAGGCGGCCGGCGGCCAGGTGCTCTCGGGCATGTGCTTCTACCAGTCGTATGCGCGCGAGATCGCCGAGGCCAACGGCTGGAAGCGCCTGGCCACCAACAGCGCCAAGCTCGTCAACATCCTTGGCGGTTACGGCTACGTGCCGATGCTCGCATCGATGGAGCAGTGCATCGACGCGGCCGCGACAGGGCGGATCGCATGAGCAGCGACACCACGGCGGTCGAAACGGCCCGCGTCTTCGTCGCGCGCCACGCCATCGGCAGGACCGTGCGAGGCACCGCACTGGTGGCGCGCGACGGCTTTTCCGCGCGCTACGACCTCGACCGCATCGCCGGCACGTTCTCGCGGCCGGCGCACGAGCTGGCCGGGCAGTCGTATGTCGGCCGCATCCTCGTGCTCGATACCGCCAAGGGCGGCGTCGCCAGTGCCTGGATGCTGCGCGAGATGGCGTCGCGCGGCGTCGTGCCGCTGGCGATCGTCTTCAACAGCGTCAACCCGATCCTGGTACAGGGCGCGGCTTTCGGCGACATCACGATGATGGCCGGCTTCGACGTCGACATCACGGCGCAAGTGCCGCACGGCGCGCAGATCGAGGTCGATCCGCAATCGCGCAGCCTGCGCCTGCTGGCCGCCTGAGCGGCTCGCTCAAGGTGGTGCCGGCGCCGCCGGTCGGAACAGCAGCCCGCTCGTCGAGACTTGAAGTGAGAGCGTGGTCGGTACGTTCACGGGCACGTAGGTCGTCGAGCCGTATTCGGCGTCGAAGAAAAGGCCGAGCGGGAACCTCTGGCTCAGCGTGGCCAGGTTGACGAGTTGCGGGTCGCCGAGATCGAAGACCGTGCGCAGGGCGGTGTTCTCCTGGCCGAGGTCGTCGTAGCGGCCGCCGATGCGCTCGAGGCGATACGAGGTGGCCAGCCCGAGCGTGGTGGCGAGCGGCGTCCACTTGATGATGTGCGCGTCCATGTAGACGTCGTCGCCCGCCAGGTCGAACGATTCGTCGT
>JALYSL010000342.1 GCA_030854825.1 Pseudomonadota bacterium | reverse complement strand
GCCAGCGAGCTGAAGAACTGCGCCGACATGATCGTGTAGAAGCCTTTTTTCATTCGCTTCGTTGCGGCGCTTTTCGGGTTCGTTTCCCCATGTGTCTCCTAGGGGCTGGGTTTATAGCACGCGGGTTTTCGCACTCGACACGGCCAGGATGAGCCGCATTGCGGCTGGCAGAATTCGCGCATGCCGCGACCGATCGAAGCGCTCGTCCATCTCGACGCTCTCGCCGCCAACCTCGCCGTCGCCCGTCGCGCCGCCGGGAGCGCCAAGGTCTGGGCCGTCGTCAAGGCAGATGCCTACGGTCACGGTATCGGCCATGTCTACGCGGCCCTGAAGGGTGCCGACGGGTTCGCGCTGCTCGATATCGAGGAAGCCGAACGGATTCGAACGCTCGGCTGGCGCGGCCCCGTGTTGCTGCTCGAAGGCTGCTTCGAGCCGCGCGATCTCGATGCCTGCTCGCGCCTGAACCTCTGGCACACCGTGCATCACCCGGCCCAGATCGACTGGCTGGCCGCGCACAAGACGGTTCGCCCGCAGCACGTCTTCCTCAAGCTCAACAGCGGCATGAACCGGCTCGGCTTCGCCGTCGGCGCCTATCGCGCCGCCTGGCTGCGTCTCGATGCCTTGCCGCAGATCGGCGAGATCACGCTGATGACGCACCTGGCGAACGCCGACGCCGAAAGCGGCGCCGATGGGTGCGGCGCGGCCTCGATCGAGACCTCGCTCGCGGCTTTCGCCGTCGCCACCGCCGAGCTGCCCGGTGAGCGCTCGATCTGCAACAGCGCCGCGATGCTGCGCTTCGGCACGTCGCTGGCCGCCGACGCCAGCGACTGGGTGCGGCCCGGCATCATGCTGTACGGCTCGTCGCCCGATCATCCGCAACATCGCGCCGCCGATTGGCAGCTGCGACCGGCGATGACCCTGAAGAGCGAGCTGATCGCGGTGCAGACACTGGCCGCTGGCGCGAGCGTCGGCTACGGCTCGAGCTACACGGCCGAGCGAGACATGCGCATCGGCGTGGTCGCCTGTGGCTATGCCGACGGCTACCCGCGCGTCGCGCCGGGAACGAATGCGCACGGCACCCCGGTGCTCGTCAACGGGGTGCGCACGCGCACGGTCGGCCGCGTGTCGATGGACATGATCACGGTCGACCTGACGCCGGTCCCGGCGGCCTGCGTCGGCAGCGAGGTCGTGCTGTGGGGCCGGGCCGGCGACGGCACGGTGCTCGGCATCGACGAGATCGCCGAGGCCGCCGGCACCGTGGGCTACGAGCTGATGTGCGCCCGCGCGCCGCGCGTGCCGGTGCGCGTCGTCGGTGGCGAATGAGCACCGCGGTCCTCGTTGCCGAGTCGGAAGTGGAGATCACCGCGGTGCGCGCGCAGGGCGCGGGCGGCCAGAACGTCAACAAGGTATCGAGTGCCGTGCACCTGCGCTTCGACGTCGGCGCGTCGTCGTTGCCGGAGGCGGTGAAGGCGCGGTTGCTCGGCAGCAGCGACCGGCGGATCAGCGACGACGGCGTCGTCGTCATCAAGGCGCAGCGGCATCGCAGCCAGGATCTCAACCGGCGCGATGCGTTCGAGCGCCTCAACGCGCTGGTTGCCCGCGCCGCCGACGTGCCCGTGGAGCGCAAGCCGACCCGGCCGACCCGCGCGTCGCGGCGGCGCCGGCTCGAAGGCAAGAGCATCCGGGCCCAGGTCAAGGCGACTCGGGCCAAGGTTTCCGACTGACCCGCCGCGACGACGCATCTCGCGTCGCGATTTCGGCAGGTGGCGCCGTCGCCGGTCGATTCGTCGCCTCGCCGTGGCCGGCGCCGGACCGTCTGCCTAGAGTGGCCGCATCGTCACTCGCTCGAGGCCCTCATGAAACACCGCTTCCCGTTCGTCGCCGCCGTCACCTGTGCGGCTGCGCTGTCTGCACTGGTGATGTCGACGGCTCCGGCGCAAGCCGCGACCTGCGTCACCCTCGAAGTGCGCAACGTCCGTGCCGAGCAGGGCATGTTGATGATCGCCGCCTACGCGGAAGCGGGCAGCTTCGACAAGACGCCGGTCGTCGCCACCCAGACGAAGGCCGCCGGCGAGACGATGACCTTCCCGCTGTGCGGCTTCACGGGCGGCACGGCGGCCTTCACGCTCTACCAGGACCTGAACGGCAACGGCCAGCTCGACAAGAACGTCCTGGGCATTCCGAGCGAGCCGTGGGGTGCGTCGGGTACGCCGGCGGCTATGTCGGCACCGACCTGGGACACGACGTCGGTGCCGCTCGTCGAGGGCGCGACCATCGTCGTCAAGCTCTCCAAATGACTCGCGCGATCAGGAGAACCTTCATGAACAGCAAGCTTTCGATGAATCGGCGCGACGCGGTCCGCGCGTTCGGCGCGCTCGGCGCGGTCGCGGCACTACCTTCATTTGCCGCCGCGAGCGGAGCGAGCCCTCTCGCCACGGACGGAGCGGCCTTCGACGCGGCCGTCGCCGACATGCCCTGGCTCGCGCCGTTCAAGGGCGTGGACGACGCCGACCCGGCGCGCACCGACCTGCGTTGCGAGTCGCTCGCCGTCACCGGCCGCTGGCCGGCCGGGCTGCGCGGCCGCTTCTATCGCAACGGCCCGGCCCTGTTCGAACGCAACGGCCAGCGCTATCACCACTGGTTTGACGGCGACGGCATGGTCCAGCAGTTCACGTTCTCGGGCCGCGGCGTTTCGCATGTCGGCCGGCTCGTGCGCACGCCCAAGCTCGCGGCCGAGCGCGAGGCCGGTCGATTTCTCTACAGCGCCTTCGGCACCGGCATCCAGAGCGAGGCACCGATCCAGGGCCCGGACTCGATGAACGTCGCCAACACCAACGCGATCGAGCATGCCGGGAAAGTCCTGGCGATGTGGGAAGGCGGCTCGGCCTTCGCGCTCGACCCGAAGGACCTCTCGACGATCGGCCCGGTGACCTGGAAGGAAGGTTTCGAGCAGGTGCCGTTCTCGGCCCATCCCAAGCTCGACAGCACCGGCAACCTCTGGAACATCGGCACTTTTGGCGGCAAGATCGTCGTCTGGCACGTCGACGCTGCCGGCCAGCTGGCGCGCGTGCAGGTCGGCGAGTCGCCGTATCCGAATGGCATGGCCCACGACGTCGCGGTGACGCCGCAATACATCGTCCTGCCGCTGCCGCCGATCAAGATGAACTACGCCGCCATCGCCAAGGGCGCGACGCCGGAGCAGGCGTTCGACTTCCAGAAGAGCGAGCCGCTGCGCATCCTCGTCATGAAAAAGGACGACATCCGTGAGCGGCGCATCTTCGAGCTGCAAGCGCAGATGGTCTTCCACGTCGGCAATGCCTACGAGCGGCCCGACGGCTCGATCGCCCTGACCTTCGTCGGCGCGCAGAACGACGAGTTCCTGATCCACGGCGCCGTGGCGATGGTCGCCGGCCATGTCGCCGGGCCGACCGGCTCGCAGATGCAGTCGGCGGTGCTCGACATGAAGAGCGGGCGCGCGAGCGTCGAAGCGCTGCCCGGCGTCGTCGAATTCCCACGCATCGACCCGCGCCGCATCGGCACGGCGGCGCGCTATGTCGCGACCGCGAGCTCGTGGAAGAACTATGGCGCGCGCAAAGGCGCGCTCTTTCACGGCGTGCAGTTGCGCGATCTGCAGACCGGCCGCGTCGACCGCTTCGACTACGGCGGGCGCATGGTCGTCGAGGAGCACATCGTCGTGCCGAAGCCGCGCGGCACGAACGAGCTCGACGCCTGGCTGGTCGGTACCACCTTCGACGCGCAGCGCAAGGTCTCGATCGTCAACGTGCTCGACGCCCGCCACGTTGCCGACGGCCCGATCGCGCAAGCCGCCTTGCCGTACTGGCTGCCTCTCGGTTTTCACGGCAACTTCAGCGCCGCGTAGAGGAGACCCTCGGCGCGTCGACAATCGCGCCATGGCCAAGGAGAAATCGATCTACACCTGCACTGAGTGCGGCGGCACGAGCCCGCGCTGGCAGGGCAAGTGCCCGAACTGCGAGGCGTGGAACACGCTGGTCGAGTCGGTCGCTGAAGGCGCGACGAGGAATCGGTTCTCGACGCCGTCGCGCGGCCTGACGCCGGCCGAATCGGTGGCGACCTTGTCGGAGATCGAAGCGACCGACGCCGACCGACAGCCGACCGGCATCGACGAGCTCGACCGCGCCCTCGGCGGCGGCATCGTCGCCGGCGGCGTGGTGCTGATCGGCGGCGACCCGGGCATCGGCAAGTCGACGCTGCTGCTGCAGGCGCTCGACTCGCTTTCGCGCGTGGCCAAGGTGCTCTACGTCACCGGCGAAGAAAGCGGCGCGCAGGTGGCCTTGCGTTCGCGCCGCCTCGGCCTCGGCAAGAGCGCGGTGCGGGTGATGGCCGAGATCCAGCTCGAGAAGATCATGGCGACGATCGAGCACGAGCGGCCGGCCGTCTGCGTCGTCGATTCGATCCAGACCGTCTACAGCGAAGCGCTCACCTCGGCGCCGGGCTTGGTCGCCCAGGTGCGCGAGTGCGCGGCGCAGCTCACTCGGCTGGCCAAGGCGAGTGGCACGACGATCATCCTGGTCGGCCACGTCACGAAAGACGGCGCGCTGGCCGGGCCACGAGTGATGGAGCACATCGTCGACACCGTGCTCTACTTCGAAGGCGACACCCATTCGAGCTTTCGCCTCGTGCGGGCGATCAAGAACCGCTTTGGCGCGGTCAACGAGATCGGCGTTTTCGCGATGACCGAGAAGGGCCTCAAAGGCGTCGCCAATCCGAGCGCGATCTTTCTCTCGACGCACGGCGACCCGGTCGCCGGCTCGTGCGTGCTGGTGACGCTCGAAGGCACGCGGCCGCTGCTCGTCGAGGTGCAGGCGCTCGTCGATTCAGGCGGCCCGAGCCCGCGGCGTCTGTCGGTGGGCCTCGACCGGGATCGCCTCGCCATGATGCTGGCCGTGCTGCATCGCCATGCCGGCATCGCCGCGCTCGACCAGGACGTGTTCGTCAACGCCGTCGGCGGCGTGCGCATCAGCGAGCCGGCCGCCGACCTGGCCGTGATGCTGGCGATCCAGTCGAGCCTGCGCGGCAAGCCCTTGCCGCGCGGCTTCATCGCCTTCGGTGAAGTCGGCCTCGCCGGCGAGGTGCGGCCGGCGCCGCGCGGCCAGGAGCGCCTGCGCGAAGCGGCCAAGCTCGGCTTTTCGGTGGCGGTGGTGCCGAAAGCGAACGCACCGAAGGGCGCGGCTGCCAAGGGTTTCGAGGGGCTGACGATCCACGCCGTCGAACGCATCGAAGAAGCGATCGATCGTGTGCGCGGCCTGTGACGAGCGTGCGCGGGCTCAAGCCATGAATCCGATCGTCGGCTGGGCCTTCGCTGCGGCGCTGGCCTTCGTGTCGTGGGAGATGTTCGGCAGCCGCGGCCTGGCGGTGGCGATCAGCGCGATCGCGTTCTGGGCACTGTTGCAATTCAATCGCACGATCCGAATCATGAAGGTCGCGGCGCAGAACCCGGTGGCGCGCGTGCCGAGCGCGGTGATGTTCCAGGCGGGCCTGCGCCCCGGTCTGACGATGCTGCAAGTCGTCGCCTCGACGCACAGCCTCGGTCGCAAGGTCGACGGCAGCGATGACGACTGGCTGTGGAGCGACGAAGGCGGTAACCGCGTGCGCCTGCACTTCGTGCGCGGCCGCCTGGCGACGTGGCAACTGGAACGGCCGGCCGAGGCTGCCGCCTAGAATCAGCGCCCCGGAAGAACGTAGGAGCGCCTCATGTCGATGGCCGATCGCGACGGCAAGATCTGGATGGACGGCAAGCTCGTCGAATGGCGTGACGCGAAGATCCACGTCCTCACCCACACCCTGCACTACGGCTGCGGCGCCTTCGAGGGCGTGCGTGCCTACAACACGGTCCACGGCACGGCGATCTTTCGACTCCGGGAGCACACGCAGCGCCTCTTCAACAGCGCCAAGATCCTGCGCATGAAGATCCCGTTCTCGTTCGACGAGGTCTTCGAGGCGCAGCGCACGGTGGTGCGCGAGAACAAGCTCGAGTCGTGCTACCTGCGGCCACTGACCTGGATCGGCTCCGAAAAACTCGGCGTCTCGCCCAAGGGCAACACCATCCACCTGATGGTCGCGGCCTGGCCGTGGGGCGCATATCTCGGCGAAGAGGGCCTCAGGCGCGGCATCCGCGTCAAGACCTCGAGTTTGACGCGGCACCATGTCAACATCACGATGACGCAGGCCAAGGCGGTGTCGAACTACACCAACTCGATCCTCGCCAACATGGAAGCGACCGAAGACGGCTACGACGAGGCGCTGCTGCTCGACGCGAGCGGCTTCGTCAGCGAAGGGGCGGGCGAGAACCTCTTCATGATCAAGAAGGGCGTCGTCTATACGCCCGACCTGTCGGCCGGCGCGCTTGACGGCATCACCCGCAACACGATCGCCGCGATCTGCGACGACCTGGGTTTGAAGCTGATCGAAAAGCGGATCACGCGCGACGAGGTCTACATCAGCGACGAAGCGTTCTTCACCGGCACGGCCGCCGAGGTGACGCCGATCCGCGAGCTCGATCGCATCGAGCTCGGCAGCGGTTCGCGCGGGCCGCTCACCGAAAAGATCCAGAGCGCGTTCTTCGACATCGTCAACGGCCGCAACCCGAAGTACGCCGAATGGCTGACGAAGGTGTGATGGCCATGGCCACCGGAGAGCCGAGACAAAGCGCCGTCGTGGAGCTGCTCGCTTCCGAGCTGCAAGGGCCGGGCGTGGTCTTCTGCCCGAACCCCTTGATGCCGCTCTGGAGCAATCACCCTCGCGTCTTCATCGACGTCGCGTCGACCGGTTCGGGCAAGTGCCCCTACTGCGGCACCGAGTACCGGCTCAAGGCAGGCGAGACGATTCGCGCCCATTGATGAGCTGGCGCGCCGCATGACGCGCTCGCCCCCGCCGTCGTCGAAGGCAATTCGTTCGCTCGTTGTTGCGCCGCAATGGATCGGCGACGCGGTGATGGCCGAGCCGTTGCTGGCGGCGCTGGCCGGCCGCGGCGAGACGCTCACGGTCGCTGCCTTGCCATGGGTCGCGCCGGCTTTTCGCGCCATGCCGGAGGTCGCGTCGATCATCGAGCTGCCGTTCGCGCATGGCCGGCTCGACTGGGCCGCGCGTCGCCGCATCGCCGCGTCGCTGCGTGGCCGCTTCGACGTTGCCTACGTGCTGCCGAACTCCATCAAGTCGGCGCTCGTGCCCTGGCTGGCGAGAATTCCACTGCGCATCGGCTACGGCGGCGAAGGGCGGATGCTCCTGCTCAATCGTCGCTTGTCGAACCCGGCCGGCCGGCCGCCGATGGTCGCCTTCTACGGCGCTCTGGCCGGAGCCGATTTCGCGCCGGCGGCGCTGCCTCGTCTGCAGCTCGACGAGGCGACGATCGCCGCGGCGTTGGCGACGGCGAATCTCGCGCAAGGAACGTTCTGGGCCTTTGCGCCCGGCGCCGAGTACGGGCCAGCCAAGCGCTGGCCGGCCGAGCACTACGCGGCGCTGGCGCGTTCGCTGCACGCGGCCGACGGTGCGGCGGTGGC
>JALYSL010000037.1 GCA_030854825.1 Pseudomonadota bacterium | reverse complement strand
CGGCAGAGGCGATGGTGACGGCGCGTGGTTCTCTAACCAGACGGCATGTGCAGTGGGTAATGATGGGCATGCTGATGACGCTGCTTGCGGCCATCGGCCTGTCGGCCTGGGCTCAGCCGGCGCCGACGCCCGAGATGGACGGTCGTCCCGGCATGGAGCATCGCATGGGGGGCGGCATGCGGCACGGCGGCATGCACCGCCACATGGGCCCGGGCATGATGTTCCGCGGCTCGCCCGAGCAGATCGGCCGAGGGGTCGACTTCATGCTCGACGGTTTGGACGCCACCGACGCGCAACGCGGCGAGATCAAGCAGATCGCCGTGCAGGCCGCCGGCGAGCTCAGGGCCCAGGCGCAAGCCGGCAAGGGCCTGCATCAGCGCGGCATGCAGATCTTCACGGCGCCCACGGTGGATGCCGCCGCTGCCGAGCAGTTGCGCCAGCAGATGCTGCAGCAACACGATCAGATGAGCCGTCGCGTCACTCAGGCGATGCTCGACGTGGCCCGGGTCTTGACGCCCGAGCAGCGCGCCATCATCGGCCAGCGCATGCACGATCGCCAGGCGCGCATGGAAGACCGCATGAAGCGGATGTCGAAAGAGGCGCCGCGCCGATAATCAACTTCGCATGGACGGCATCGGGCTCCGCAAGGAGCCCGTATTGCGTTCACTGGCTGCAATGACACCTCGCCTTCTTCTCATCGACGACGACGCCCGCCTGGCATCGATGGTGGCCGACTATCTCGGCCACTGCGGCTTCGAGGTCGAGACCGCCGGTTCGCTGGCCGCCGGTCGCGTGCGGCTGGCGGCCGGCGGCTACGACGCGCTCGTGCTCGACCTCATGCTGCCCGACGGCGACGGCCTCGAGCTCTGCCGTGAGCTGCGCGGCGAAAGCCGCACCCGCCAGTTGCCGCTGCTCATGCTGACGGCCCGCGGCGAGTCGATGGATCGCATCGTCGGTCTCGAGCTTGGTGCCGACGACTATCTGCCCAAGCCCTTCGAGCCGCGCGAGCTGCTCGCCCGCATCAAGGCCTTGCTGCGGCGCGCTTCGCCACAGCCGGCCGACGACGACGTCCTTCGCTTCGGCCGTCTCGAGATCGATCTCGGCGCTCGCGTTGCCCGGCTCGACGGCAAGGCCTGCGACCTGACCGGCCATCAGTTCGACTTGCTCGTCGTCCTGGCGCAAAGCCCGGGCCGCGTGCTGTCGCGGGATCAGATCATGGATTCGCTGAAAGGCCATCCGCTCGAGGCCTTCGACCGATCGATCGATGTTCACATCTCGCGCATCCGCGCCGTCATCGAAGACGATCCGAAGGCGCCGCGCCGGGTTCTCACCGTGCGCGGTGCCGGCTACGTGTTCGCGAGAAAGCAGGACGCCGACGACGGCGGCGCATGAGCGGTAGCGCTGCCGCGAGCAGGGGGGCGCGATGAGAAGCCTCTATCTGCGCATCTATGCGACCGTGGTGTTGGTGCTTTTGTTGTTCGCCCTGGTGTCGGGTTGGGTCTTGCAGCGCCATCTCGAACAGGAGCGGACGCGCAACGACTCCATCCTCAACGACCGGCTCGGCGCCTGGGCCGACCTGATCGAGCATTCGCTGCCCGGCGTCGACGCGCCGCCGGCCGCCCAGGCCGCAGCCCTGCGCGAATGGTCGATGCGGCTGCGCATGCCGCTCGCCCTCGACGATGCGGCGGGCCAGCGCATCGGTGCGTCCGACTCTTTCGTTCGACGTTCGGCCGAAGGTGTGCCGCCCTTTTCGTTTCGCCTCGATGACGGTCGCATTCTCTGGACGATGCGCCCGGGGCAGTTGCGGCGACTCGGCAATGCCGAGCGGCGCGGCCGGCCGGATGAGCGAGGCCGGGGCGAGCCGCCATCCTGGCCGCTGCTGCCGCCCTGGCTGCCGCGCGGTGCCGGCCTCGCCGTGATCCTGATCGTTCTCTTCGTCGCTGTCGCGGCCGGCGCGTTCCCCGTCGTTCGCCGGCTGACGCTGCGCCTCGAGACCTTGAAGCGCGGCGTCGAGCAGTTCGGCGGCGGCGACCTTGGCCATCGCGTCGCCGTCTCCGGCCGCGATGAGGTCGCGGCGGTTGCCTCGAGCTTCAACGTCGCCGCGGCCCGGGTCGAGGCGCTGGTGCAGTCGCATCGCTCGCTGCTCGCCAATGCCAGCCACGAGCTGCGCTCGCCGCTGGCGCGCATGAAGATGGCGGTCTCGATGCTCGACGACGCGAGCCCGCTGCAGCGCGACAAGCTCAAGCGCGAAATCGATCGCAACGTCGCCGAGCTCGATGCGCTGGTCGAGGAGGTGCTGCTGGCGAGCCGGCTCGATGCGCCGCAGGAGCCTTTGCATCGCGACAAGGTCGATCTGCTGGCGCTTGCCGCCGAAGAGGCGGCGCGTGTCGATGCCCGCGTCGATGCGCCGGGCGAGCTTTTCGTGGCCGGCGACGAGCGGCTGCTGCGCCGGGCCCTGCGCAACCTGCTCGAGAATGCGCGCCGCTACGGCGGCAGCGAGATCGCGCTTGTGCTGCAACCGCTCGGCCGCGGCGGCGTGACGATCCAGGTCTGTGACCGCGGCGCCGGCGTTCCGCCGGCCATGCGCGAACGCATTTTCGAGCCGTTCTTTCGGATGCCGGGACACGCGGAGCAGGCCGGCGGCGTCGGCCTCGGCCTGTCGCTGGTCAAGCAGATCGCCGAGCGCCATGGCGGTGGCGTTCGCTGCGACGCGCGCGACGGCGGCGGCAGCTGCTTCACGATCGAGCTGCCGGGAAGCTGAAAGCGAGCGCCGCACGGCGCTCGCGGCTGAGCTTCCAGGCCAGAAAGCCGGCCATGCTGGCGCCCGCGACGACCAGCCCGAACGTCGCCATCGACCAGAAGCCGCGTACCCCGCGCATCCACGGCGGCGCCACGCCGAAGAGGTCGAAGGCCGCGACGTAGCCGCCGCCGAGGCCGATGCCCCAGACCGCGACGACGTAGACAACCAGCGGCACGATGGCGATGCGATAGGCGCGCAACACGAAGGCCGAGATCGTCTGGGCCGCATCGGCGACGTGGAAGAGCGCGACCCAGGCGAGCAGCGGCAACGCCGCGGCGATGATCACCACGTTCGACGTGTAGAGGCCGACGATCGTTTCCCGAAACACGTAGACGACGCTGCCGAGCAGCGCTGCCATGAGCAGGCCGATCTCGAGACCGGCCCAGCCGATCCGGCCGGCGTCGGCCGCGTCGCCGGCGCCGACGCGCTGGGCGACCAGGACGCCCGACGCATTGGCGATGGCCAGCGGCAGCATGAACATCATCGAGACCAGGTTGATGGCGATCTGGTGCCCGGCGACGACCGTCGCGCCGATCCGCGAGACGAAGAAGGTCATGAAGGTGAAGCCGGTCACCTCGATCAGGATCGACAGACCCATCGGCACGCCGAGCCGGAGCAGCGCTGCCAGGCTGCGCCGGTTCGGCCGGCTGACGCCGCGGCCGAGACCGAAGCTGGCGTAGAACGGGTCGCGCCGCATCAGCACCAGCGCGGCGAGCAACTGCAGCCACATGACGATCGCCGTCGCGACGCCGCAGCCCGGGGCGCCGAACGCTGGCACCTGCGACCTGCCGAACGGCGTCGGCAGCGTCGCACCGAAGACGAGCAGCGCATTGAGCGGCACCTTCAGCACCAGGCCGCCGACCTGCAGGGCCATCACCGCTTTCGGCCGCGAGACGGCGATGTTGAAGCCGCGATACGCGGTGAAGACCAGCGCCGGTGGCAGCGCGAAAGCCAGGCCCTGCAGATAGGCGCGTACCTTGTCGGCGACGACGCCCTGCGCGTGCGCCAGCGCCAGAAAAGGTCCGGGCAGAAGAAGCACCGCGCAGCCGAGAATCGACAGGGCGAGCGCCAGCCACATCGCCTGCTCGGTCTCGTGCCCGCTCTCGCGCAGCTTGCCGGCGCCGAAGAGCTGGCCTGCGATCGGGCCGATCGCGAGAACCACGCCCATCAGGCCGACGAAGGTCGAGATGTAGGCGGCAGCGCCGATCGCGAGCGACGCCAGGTCGAGCGCCGATGCGCGAGCGACCATGACCGTGTCGACGGTGCTGAAGGCCAGCACGGCCACCTGGCCGACGAAGACCGGCCAGGCGAGCGGCAAGAGTCGGTGAGCGCTTTCGAGCAGGTTGGCCCGCGTCATGCCGACGCGAGGCCTTCTGCTTCACCACGCGGCGGCGCTGTGGACGGCGCGGCCGCGTCCACGGCGATGCCGCGGGCGCGCTCGGCATATCGGTTGAAACGCCAGGCGGTGTTCTCGTTGGTGATGCGCCGCCAGGTCGCGCGCTTTTCACCCGGCGACATCTGCGTCCAGCGCTGCACCTCGTCGAAGCTGCGACCGCAGCCCTTGCAGATCGCGTCGCCCTGGCTGGTCGAACAGATGGCGATGCAGGGCGCGTCAGGCATCGTCGCGTACCAGGCCAGCCAGGCGGTGCGGGCCGCCGCCGGCATCGAAGCTTCGTCGCATTCGCCCTCGTGGTAGTAGACCATCAGGGCGTAGATCTCGGCCAGCGCCAGCACTTCGGCGCATGCGGTGATGCCATCGGCCGAAGGCCTTTTCTCGCGCCACCAGTTGATGGCCGATTCGATGTCGGTGATGTGCAGTGCGGCCACGGCGCTCGCCGCAAAAAGGGCGGGGCAACGAGGATAGCAGCCGCCTGTCCCGCGAAGCGGAGGCGGCTGCGGCAGAAGGTCAGGGCGGCGACGCCGCCGATGCCTACTTGGTCGGCGCGGGTTGCGGTGCCGGGCCCGGCACGACGACGATCACAGCACCCGGCGTGGTGGTCGTCGTCTCCTTCAAAACGCCGCCACCGGCAACGCTGCCGCTCGTCGTGACCCGTTGGTTCGGCGCGATCGGGCCGAGCACGCGGGCGACGCAGCCGGCCTTGTCCTTGTCGGGAAGGGAGTTGCAGCGATCGGTCGCGTTGGCGACGGGCGAGCCGCTGTTGTCGAGTGTGTGGTGCTTGCGTTCTTCGAGCGCCGCGCCGGCTTCCTTCAGGCAGGTGGCGCGATCTTCGGCGGTGCGACCGGCGTC
Source organism: Pseudomonadota bacterium (assembly GCA_030854825.1). The sequence goes on along the minus strand of JALYSL010000037.1, from coordinate 2,576 downwards.
GCAATTGGCTCGATCCTTGAGATAGCGCGCCTGCGGCGTCATCATCGTCGTCGTGCTGCCGGCGGGCTGTTGCGCCCAGACGGCCGGGCTGGCCAGGGCGCCGGCGAGCGCCGCGGCGGCGAGGAGAGAGAGCTTGCGGCCAGGGGCCGTGACGGGGTGATTCATGAGGTCCTCCAGAGCTGGCGCAACGATCGGCGCCAAGGTGCGCAGACGATACGGCGAGGCCTTTCGCCGCGACCGTAGGACGGTGCCGCCCTCTGGGGCCACCCGATGGCTCGTCCGGGGCGACAGGCGGCGGAGAATCGAGCTTCCAAGAGGATCTGCCGATGAAAAGACCGTCGATCGAATCACAGCTGTTCGAAGCGCTGGCCTTCGCCGCGCACAAGCATCGCGCCCAGCGCCGCAAGGACGTGGAGGCGAGCCCGTACATCAACCATCCGATCGCGCTGGCTCGCACGCTGACGGTCGAGGGCGGCGTCACCGACACCAAGACGCTGATCGCCGCGGTGCTCCACGACACCGTCGAAGACACCGACACGACGTTCGAGGAGATCGGTGCGATGTTCGGCGCCAAGGTAGCCGACATCGTGCGCGAGGTGACCGACGACACCACGCTCGACAAGGCCGATCGCAAGCGCCTGCAGATCGAACATGCGCCGCACCTGAGCAAGCGGGCGACGCTGGTCAAGCTCGCCGACAAGACCTCTAATCTGCGCGACGTCGCCACCAATCCGCCGCGTGGCTGGCCGCTGGAGAGGAAGCGCGCCTATTTCGACTGGGCCAAGGCCGTCATCGACCAGCTGCCGCCGGTCAACAAGCGGCTGCGCGCCGCCTTCGACGAGGCTTATTCGAAACGACCATGAAACAGCGCGAGGTCTCAGGCACCGTCCCACCAGACGGCGAGGCACAGTGCCACGCCCACGGCATAGAGAATCCACGTGTTCCAGACCGCGTAGGGATAGAACATGAGGGCGACACCGAGCCATTTCGTTCGCGTGCGACCGTGATGTTTGCCGACGTAGTAGGCATAGATTCCGATCAGGCCGAACAGGATCGCGCCGACAATGTAGGCCGGGCTCGGCAAGGTGAAGCCGAGCGTTTCTAGTAGGTTCAGTTCATCCTGCATGCGCAGCGTTCATCTCCTTCGACGACCATACCGCGTTTGCGGGCGGCTCCCTGTGCACGGGTTCACGCTGCTCGAGATGATGATCGTCATCGCGATCATCGCCATCCTGGCCTTGATTGCGTTGCCGGGAGTTCCTGACAAGTTCGTGCGCGACCAGATCGTCGACGCCGTCAAGCTCGCCGACATCGCCAAGACGCCCATCGCCGCCGCCTGGGCGGCGAGCGCGCCGCTGCCGCTCGACAATGCCGCCGCCGGGCTGCCGCAGGCCGACAAGGTCGTCAACAACTACATCAGCTCGGTGGCGATCGAGTCAGGTGCGATCCAGATCACGTTCGGCAACCGCGCCAACGGCAACATCGTCGGCAAGATCCTGACGTTCCGGCCCGGCGTGATCGACGGCTCGCCGGTCGTGCCCGTGGCCTGGGTCTGCGGCAACGCCGAGCCGCCGAAAAACATGACGGCCAAGGGCCTCAACAAGACCGACGTCGCACCCAAATACCTGCCTCTCAACTGTCGGTCGAACGGGCCGCCGTCGTCGTTGAGCGGCTGACGGCCGTGGCTTGCCGCAGGCGCGCGTGATGGAGCTTCTGACCGCCGGCTCGACCAAGCCTGCCTGCGAGGAGCAGGCAAGGACGTGCTCTCGCTCGCTGCGATCGATGTGCGCAATCGCAGCCTGGCCTGGGCCGCCCTCTTCGAGGCCGCGCTCGATCGTCCGATGCCGCGCACGACCTTCGACGTCGAACCGGAGCGGGCGACCCGGCCGCCGCTCTGGCGCCTCGGGCACATCGCCTGGTTCCAGGAATTCTGGATCGGCCGAAACGTGCAGCGCGGCCGCGGCGAGAGGGCCGATCGGTGTTTGCCGCGGCTCGCTTCGATCCTGCCGGACGCCGATCGCTGGTACGACCCGGCGCTCGACGATGGCGCGGCAAACGCCCAGCCGGCGCCGGACGACTCTCCCGACTTCGCGGCGACGCGTCTCTATCTGATCGAATCGCTCGAGAGCAGCCTCGAGCTGCTGGACGCCACTCGCGACGAAACCGACGATGCACTCTACTTTCATCGCCTCGCGCTCTTTCACGAAGAGCTGCAGGTCGAGGGTTTCGCGGTGCTCGCGCAAACGCTCGGTATCGCTCTACCCGCCGGCTTCCTGCCGCGCATCGCGACGCAGGCGTCGCGGCCGGCGCTTCTGTTCCCGGCGACGCGCTGGCTGCTCGGCACAAGTGCGCCGGGCTTTCGCTTCGACAACGAGCGCGAGCCGCATCTGGTGGCGATTCCCGAATTCGAGATCGATGCGCAGGCCGTCACCTGGGCGCAGTTCGGCGAGTTTGTCGAAGACGGCGGCTACGACGAACCGGCGCACTGGAGCGAAGCCGGCTGGGCCTGGGTCACCCGGCGCGGTCGGCGCACGCCGCGCCATGTCGACCAGTTGCGACACGGCGTCCTGCAGCAC
>JALYSL010000391.1 GCA_030854825.1 Pseudomonadota bacterium | reverse complement strand
AGCGCGAGCGGCACCGGGCCCAGGCTCGAGGCGTTGTGGATCAGGACGTCGAGGCCGCCGAGGGCGCCGCCGATCTGCATCGCGATGGCATGCGCGCCGTCCTTTTTCGAGACGTCGCCGACGATGCCATGGCTGCCGGCGATCCGGCGTGCCGTGGCGGCGACGCGATCGGCGTGGCGTGCCACGAACGCGATGCGATCGCCGCGGGCGGCGAAGGCTTCGGCGAGCGCGAGGCCGAGCCCCGAAGTGCCGCCCGTGATGGCGACGCGCAACGGCGCGCGCCGGAGGTCGTTGTTGTTCATGATCGGGTCCGGGAAATGACAATGCAGTGAAGGTAGGCGCGCCCGTGCGGAAGCACCAGCGCCTTGTCCAGCCGATTGGCAGAGCGTCACAATCGAGTCAGCCATGAGCGATGCTGCCGTCGGGAACGAGTCGCCGAGTCCCGACCCCGGGGAGGACCAGCGCAGCGCCGTCGCAACGCATCTGGCGCGCAACCTGGCGAGCTTGCGCCACACGCGCACGCTGACGCAGGATGCGCTGGCGCGAAGCGCCGGCGTGCCGCGCTCGACGATCGCCAATCTCGAATCCGGCGCCGGCAATCCTTCGCTTGTAGTGCTGGTCAAAGTTGCGCAGGCGCTCGGTGTGCCGATCGACGAGCTGCTCGCCTCGCCACGCGCGCTAGTTCGGCGCTGGTCCGCTGCCGAGGTCGCGTCGCGCCAGAAGGGGCGCGGCGTGACGATCCGAGATCTCGTGCCCGAGCCGGTGCCCGACGAGATGATGGAGGTGATGGATTTCGCGCCCGGTGCGGTGATGGGCGGCACTCCGCACCTGCCCGGTACGCGTGAGTTCTTCACCTGCCTCGACGGCCGCGTCAACCTCATGGTCGCCGGCGATCGCTACCTGCTCGACAGCGGCGACGTGCTCGCCTTCCCAGGCAACCTGCCGCACTCGTACCAGAACGCCGATCCGCTGGCGCCGGCGCGCGGCGTCTCGGTCGTGGTGCTCGCCAAGGCCGGCGTCTGACGCCGGCCAACCGGCGGTTCGGCGGCGCCATGCGGCCTCGGCTATTCTTCGCAGCTTTTGCGGAGCCCGGGGTGTCGCCCTGACATCGATCCGGCCCGCATCGCGTGCGGGGATCTGACATGCTGGGGTTGATCGGCGCTTCGGCGCCCGGAGATTGCATTGGCCGCGCACGGCGCCTGCTGTGGATCGCAGCAAGCATCGCGGCACTCTCGGCCTGCGGGCCCAGCAGCAATTCGGCCGGTGCCGGAAGCGCCGCTGCCGCCCCACCGCCAGCGGAAGTCGGCGTCATCACGGTGGCATCGCAGCCGGTCGGGCTCGTCACCGAACTTCCGGGCCGGCTCGAAGCGTCGCGCGTGGCCCAGGTACGCGCCCGCGTGGCCGGCATCGTCACCAAGCGCCTGTTCACCGAAGGCAGCGACGTCAAAGCGGGCCAGCCGCTCTTCCAGATCGATCCGGCGATCTACCAGGCCAGCGTCGCCAGCGCTCAGGCGACGCTGGCGCGGGCCCAGGCCAGCGTCACGCAGGCGACGGCGCAAGCAGAGCGCTACAAGCCGCTGCTCGAGGCCAACGCGATCAGCAAGCAGGACTACATCAACGCCGTCGCGGCGCAGAAGACGGCCGAGGCCGATGTCGCCGCGGCCAAGGCGGCGTTGCAGAGCGGCCAGATCAATCTCGGCTACGCCGCGGTCGCTTCGCCGATCGCCGGGCGGATCGGTCGCGCCCTCGTCACAGAAGGTGCATTGGTGGGGCAGGGCGAGGCGACACCGCTCGCCGTGGTGCAGCAGATCAACCCGATGTACGTGAACTTCACGCAGTCGACCACCGACGTGCTGAAGCTGCGCCGCGCCATCGCCAGCGGCAAGTTCAAGCGCTCCGGTGGCGGTGATGCGGCGAGCGTGCGCATCATCCTGGAAGACGGCAGCGAATATCCGCAGCTCGCCAAGCTGCTCTTCTCCGATCTCACGGTCGACCCGACCTCGGGCCAGATCACGCTGCGCGCCGAGGTGCCGAACCCGAATGGCCTGTTGTTGCCCGGCATGTACGTGCGGGTGCGGCTCGAACAGGCCGAGACGCCGAACGGCATCCTGGTGCCGCAGCAGGCGGTGCAGCGCGGCTCGACCGGCGACAGCGTCATGATCGTCGGCGCCGACGGCAAGGTGTCGCCCCGGCCGGTCAAGGTCGGCTCGGCGCAGGGCGGCATGTGGGTGATCCTCGACGGCGTCACGCCCGGCGAGAAGGTGATGGTCGACGGCTTTCAGAAGCTGCGCGGCAACGCGCCGGTGAAGCCGGTGCCGTGGCAGCCCGCGTCCGCTGCTGCGGCCACGGCGCCGCCAGCCAGCGCTGCGTCGGCGTCACGCTGAGCCGCGGCGATGGCGCAGTTCTTCATCGACCGACCCATCTTCGCGTGGGTCATCGCGCTCTTCATCCTGGTCTTCGGCGGCGTCGCGATCAAGCAGCTGCCGGTGGCGCAATACCCGACAGTTGCGCCGCCCTCGATCGTCCTGACGGCGACCTACCCGGGCGCTTCGGCCCAGACGCTCGAAGACAGCGTCATCAGCGTCATCGAGCAGGAGATGAACGGCTCGCCCGGTCTCATCTATCTCGAATCGGTGAGCCAGTCGAACGGCACCGGCCAGATCACGCTGACCTACGAGACCGGAACGAACCCCGACCTCGCCCAGGTCGACGTGCAAAACCGCCTTTCGCGCGCCGCGCCGCGCCTGCCGGTGGCAGTGACGCAGCAAGGCGTTCGCGTCGACAAGGCGCGCTCGAACTTCCTGCTCTTCACCATCCTCTCGTCGAGCGACGGCTCGCTCGATCCGATCGCCCTCGGCGACTACGCCTCGCGCACCGTACTGCCGGAGATACAGCGCATTCCCGGCGTCGGCCAGGCGCAGCTCTTCGGCACCGAGCGCTCGATGCGGATCTGGATCGACCCGGCCAAGCTGGTCGGCTTCAGCCTGTCGACCAACGACGTTGTCAATGCCATCCGGGCGCAGAACGCGCAGGTTTCGAGCGGCATCATCGGCGACCTGCCGATCACGGTCGGCACGCCGATCAGCGCCACCGTCGTCGTCGCCGGCCAGCTGACGACGGCCGAGCAGTTCGGCCAGATCGTTCTGCGGGCCAACACCGACGGCTCGACGGTGAAGCTCTCCGACGTCGCTCGCGTCGAGCTCGGCGGCCAGAACTACGGCACCTCGGCGCGCCTCAACGGCAAGCCTTCGACCGGCATCGGCGTGCAGCTCTCGCCGACCGGCAACGCGCTGGCGACGGCCGACCTGATCAAGAAGCGCATGGCCGAGCTGGCGCGCTACTTCCCGCCGGGCGTGCAGTGGAGCATTCCCTACGACAGCTCGCGCTTCATCAAGATCTCGATCAGCCGCGTCGTCGAGACGCTGGTCGAGGCGGTGATCCTCGTCTTCCTGGTGATGTATCTCTTCCTGCAGAGCCTGCGCTACACGCTGATCCCGACCATCGTCGTGCCGGTGTCGCTGTTCGGCGCTTTCGGGATCATGCAGACCTTCGGCTTCTCGATCAACGTGCTGACGATGTTCGCGATGGTGCTGGCCGTCGGCATCCTCGTCGACGACGCGATCGTCGTCATCGAGAACGTCGAGCGCATCATGAGCGAGGAGGGCCTCAGCCCGCGCGATGCGACCAAGAAAGCGATGGGCCAGATCACGGCGGCGCTGGTCGGCATCAGCACGACGCTCGTTTCGGTGTTCCTGCCGATGGCCTTTTTTGCCGGCGCCGTCGGCAATATCTATCGCCAGTTCTCCCTGGTGATGGTGAGCGCGATGCTGTTCTCGGTGTTCCTCGCGATGTCGCTCACGCCGGCGCTGTGCGCGACCTTTCTCAAGCCGATCGAAAAGGGCGCCAAGCACGAGAAGCGCGGCCCGTTTGGCTGGTTCAACCGCGGCTTCAAGGCGACGACGCACGGCTACGAAGGCTGGGTCGCGAAGATCCTGCGCCATACCGGGCCGATGCTCGTTGCCTTCGTGGTCGTCGTCGGCCTCGTCGCGCTGTTCTTCACGCGCATGCCGGGCTCGTTCCTGCCGACCGAAGACCAGGGCTACCTGATCGCCAACGTGCAGCTGCCGCCGGGCGCGACGCAGACGCGCACGTTGTCGGTCATGGAGCAGGCCGAGAAATTCTTTCTCGCTCAGCCCGAGGTCGACCAGATGGTGAGCGTGCTCGGCTTCAGCTTCTCGGGCAGCGGCCAGAACGCGGCGCTCGCCTTCGTGACGCTGAAGCCCTGGGACGAGCGCAAAGGCGCAGCGCATTCCGCATCGGTAATTGCCGGGCGCGCCTCCGCTGCGCTTTCGAAGCTGCGCGACGCCTTTGTTTTCGCGCTCGTGCCGCCGGCGATCCCCGAGCTCGGCACCGCCACCGGCTTTGCCTTTCGTCTCGAAGACCGTGGCGGCAACGGGCACGCGGCGCTGCTCGCGGCGCGCAACCAGATGCTCGGCATGGCGGCGCAGAGCAAGGTGCTCGCCGGCGTGCGACCCGACGGCCTCGAGGACGCACCGCAATTGCAGCTCGACATCGACCGCGACCGCGCCAACGCACTCGGCGTCACCTTCGACAACATCAACGCGGCCTTGTCGACGGCGCTCGGCTCGGCTTACGTCAACGATTTTCCGAACGCCGGGCGGCTGCAGCGCGTCATCGTCCAGGCCGATGCGCCGTATCGCATGGAACCCGACGATCTGCTGCGCCTGAACGTGCTCAACAACCGCGGCCAGCCGGTGCCGATGTCGGCGCTGGCGACGACGCGCTGGGTCACCGGGCCGATCCAGACTATCCGCTTCAACGGCTACCCGGCGATGCGCATCGCCGGCGACGCCGCGCCGGGCTATTCGACTGGCGACGCCATGGACGAGATGGAGCGCCTCGCCGGCCAGCTGCCCGCCGGCTTTGCCTACGAGTGGACGGGGCAGTCGCGCGAAGAGCGCCTCTCTGGCTCGACCGCGACGATCCTCATCGGCTTCTCGCTGCTCGCCGTCTTCCTGTGCCTGTCTGCCCTCTACGAGAGCTGGTCGATCCCGTTCGCAGTGCTGCTCGCCGTGCCGCTCGGCGTGCTCGGTGCCGTGATCGGCGCCACGCTGCGCGGCATGCCGAACGACGTCTTCTTCAAGGTCGGCCTGATCACCGTGATTGGCCTGTCGGCGAAGAACGCGATCCTGATCATCGAGTTCGCGAAGGACCTGTATGCCCAGGGCAAGGGCCTGATCGAAGCGACGCTCGAGGCGGTGCACCTGCGCTTTCGCCCGATCCTCATGACGTCGATCGCCTTCGTGCTCGGCGTGCTGCCGTTGGTCGTCTCGTCGGGTGCCGGCTCAGCGAGTCAGCGCGCGATAGGCACGGGCGTGATGGGCGGCATGATCACTGCGACGCTGCTGGCGATCTTCTTCGTGCCGGTGTTCTTCGTCGTCGTGCGGCGCGTCTTCAAGGGCCGGCGCGGGCCGCCTGGCACGAGCAACGCCGCGGCGCCCGATGTCGATGCTGCACGCGCATCAAGCGAGGAGAGCGACCATGCGTGAGCATCGCTGGCACTGCACCGCGCTGCTCGCGGCCGCCCTGGCTCTCGGCGGCTGCTCGTCGCTGATTCCGCACTACGAGCGCCCGGCCGCGCCGGTTGCCGCCGCCTACGCGCCCGAGATGACGCCAGCGGTCGCCGCGGCAAGCGAGCCGGCCGCCGAGATCGAGTGGCAGCGCTTCTATACCGACGAGCGGCTGAAGAGCCTGATCGCCCTGGCGCTCGCCAACAACCGCGACCTGCGCATCGCCGTTCTCAATATCGAGCAGGCGCGCGCCGCCTACCGGGTGCGTCGCGCCGATCAGCTGCCGAGCGTCGGCGTCGGCGCGACGGCGCAGCGCGCGCCGAATTCGACGGGCAAGCTCGGCGAGGTCTATGCGGTCGGCCTGTCGGTCTCGAGTTACGAGCTCGATTTCTTCGGCCGTGTTCACGACCTGAGCGAAGCCGCGCTCGACCAGTTCCTCGCCACCGCCGAGGCGAGAAAGACGGTGCAGATCAGCCTCGTCGCCTCGGTGGCGACGATGTATCTCGCGCTGGCCGCCGACGACGAGCTGCTAAAGGTGACTCAGCAGACGCTGGTGACGCGCCAAGAATCGACGCGCCTGACCAAGCTGCGCTTCGACAACGGCGCCTCGTCGGAGCTCGACTACCGGCAGGCCGAATCGCTGCTCGAAGGCGCACGCGTCACGCTGGCGCAGGCGTTGCGCCAGCGCGCGCTCGACGAGAACGCGCTGACGCTGCTCGTCGGCCAGCCCCTGCCGCCGGACTTGCCCGCCGGCCTGCCGCTGGCCCGGCAGCAGCTCAGCGTCG
>JALYSL010000390.1 GCA_030854825.1 Pseudomonadota bacterium | reverse complement strand
CAGCAGCTCTGGGGCTGATCGCGTGGCGACGATCGACGGCGTCCATCGCCGCTTCGGCGAGGTGATCGACCCGCACACCGCCGATGCGCTCAAGGTCGGCCGCGAATACGCGCAGGCTGGCACGCCGATGATCGTTCTCGAGACGGCGCTGCCGGCGAAATTCAATGCGACGGTGCGCGCGGCGATCGGCATCGACGCACCGCGGCCGTCACGGTTCGTGGGCATCGAGTCGCTGCCGCGCCGATTCACGACGATGCCGGTCGACCTTCTGCGGCTGAAGGCCTTCATCGCCGAAAATGGCTGAATGATGGCCACGTCCTCCGATCCGCCCACTCGGCCGCAGTTGCTGTCGCTCGACGACGCGATCACCCGCATGCTGGCGCGCGTCGCCGCGCCGGCCGCCGATCGCGCCGAAGAGATCTCGACCTTCGACGCGCTGAGACGTGTTCTCGCCGTCGACGTTCGCTCGCTGCTCGACGTGCCGCCGGCCGACAACAGCGAGATGGACGGCTACGCCGTTCGCACGGCCGATGTGGCCACGGCGGGCGTCGTGCTTCCGGTCAGCCAGCGCATCCCGGCAGGAGTGGTGGGTACCGCGTTGCTGCCCGGCACGGCGGCGCGCATCTTCACCGGCGCGCAGATTCCGGCGGGCGCCGACGCCGTCGTCATACAGGAGCAGTGCAGCGTCGTCGAGGCTGGCGTTCGCGTCGACGTCGTGCCTCGAGCCGGCCAGTCGATCCGTCGCCGCGGCGAAGACGTGCGCCGCGACTCGACCGTGCTCGTGGCCGGCACGCGTCTGTCGCCGCAAGCCCTCGGCATGGCGGCTTCGGTCGGCGCGGCGACGCTGCGCGTCGGCCGGCGTCCACGGGTCGCCCTTTTTTCCACGGGCGACGAGCTGGCCATGCCCGGGCAGCTGCTCAAACCCGGCGCCATCTACAACTCGAACCGCTTCACCCTGCGCGGCCTGATCGAATCGCTCGGCGGCGCTTGCGAGGACCTCGGCATCGTCCACGACAAGCTCGATGCGACGCGTGAAACCTTGAAGCGTGCCGCCGAAACCAGTGACTTGATTGTCACTTGCGGAGGCATGTCGGTCGGCGAGGAAGATCACGTCAAGCCTGCCGTTGAACAGGAAGGCCGGCTCGATCTCTGGCAGATCGCCATGAAGCCTGGCAAGCCGCTGGCTTTCGGGGAAGTGTTTCGCCGCGACGGGTCGTCGGCGTGGTTCATCGGCCTGCCGGGCAACCCGGTGTCGGCGTTGATCACGTTTCTGTTCGCGGTGCGGCCGGTGCTGCTGAGGCTCCAGGGCGTGAGCGATACGGCGCCGAAGCCGATCGCCATGCGCGCTGATTTCACCTGGACGCGCCCCGACAGGCGGCGCGAGTTCCTGCGTGTTCGCCGCAACGACGCCGGCGGTCTCGATCTCTTCAGCCACCAGGGCTCGGGCGTTCTCACCTCGACGATCTGGGCCGACGGCGTCGTCGACAACCCGGGCGGCGCGACGATCGTTGCCGGCGACGTCGTTCGCTACCTGCCGTTCGCCGAGCTGATCGGATGAAGATCGACGTCCGCTTCTTCGCGTCGGTGCGCGAGGCGCTCGGCGCCGCCGAGTCGGTCGAGCTTGCGGCAGGCGGCGATGTCGCGGCGCTGCGCGACACCCTGGCCTCGCGCGGCGGCCGCTATGCCGAATCGCTCGGCCGGCAACGCGTCGTGCGTAGCGCCAGGAACCGCGTACTCTGCGCCGAGTCGGCGGCGCTGGCCGAAGGCGACGAGGTCGGCTTTTTCCCGCCGGTCACGGGCGGCTGATCGGCCATGGCAGCGCGCGTCTCGATCCAGCACGAGGACTTCGACGTCGGCGCCGAGGTGGCGGCGCTGCGCGAGGGCGACGGCGGCATCGGCGCGGTCGCGACTTTCATCGGCACGGTACGCGACCGCAGCGACGGTGTGGTCGTCGCATCGATGGAGCTCGAGCACTATCCGGGCATGACCGAAGCCTCGATCGAGGCGATGATCGATGCCGCCTTCGCGCGCTTCGACATCCGCGGCGCGCGCGTCATCCATCGCATCGGCCTGCTGGGTGCGAGGGAGCAGATCGTTCTGGTCGCCGTCGCCTCGACCCATCGAGGCCACGCCTTTGAGGCCTGCGAGTTTCTGATGGACTACCTGAAGACGCAGGCGCCGTTCTGGAAAAAGGAAGGCAACGTCGCCGGTGCGCGCTGGGTCGATGCCCGGGTCGCCGACGACCAGGCGCTCGCTCGCTGGGGTATCGTGGCCCGCAACACGA
>JALYSL010000377.1 GCA_030854825.1 Pseudomonadota bacterium | reverse complement strand
GTCCAGCACCGCGACGATGCGCGGCTCGCTGGTATGGATGATGACGTTGTCCAGGCGAAAATCGCCGTGCACCAGCGTGGTCTCGTCGCCGGGTGGAATGTTCCTGGGCAGCCAGAACATCAGCTTGTCCATGGCCTCGATACGCTCGGTCTCGGAGGCGCGGTACTGCTTGGTCCAGCGGCCGATCTGGCGCTCGAAATAATTGCCCGGCTTGCCGTAGTCGGCCAGGCCGACGCCGTTCGGGTCGACCGAATGGAGCGCCGCGATGACGCGGTTCATCTCGTCGTAGATGGCGGCGCGGCCGGCGTTGTCAAAGGCCGGCAGCGCCTGGTTCCAGAGCACCCGACCGTCGATGAACTCCATCACGTAAAAGGCACGGCCGATCACGCTCTCGTCTTCGCACAGTACGAACATCTCGGGCACCGGCACGGGCGTGGCGTGCAACGCGCGCATGACCTTGAACTCGCGATCGACCGCATGGGCCGAGGGCAGCAGCTTCGACGCCGGCCCGGGCTTGGCGCGCATGACGTAGGCACGCGACGGCGTCAGCAGCTTGTAGGTCGGGTTCGACTGCCCGCCCTTGAACTGCTCGACCGTCAGCGGCCCCGCGAATCCCGGCAGGTTGGCGAGCAGATAGCGCTCGAGCACAGCAATGTCGAACGCGTGCTGTTCCGAGACCGGTTTGGTGCCGGTGTTGGCTTCGGGTTGGCTCATCGGCAGATTGGAACGTCTCGGGCTCGGCCGTGCAACTGGCGCCGACCCGGGCTGGCCGGGGCTCAGCGGGTTGCGATCGCGAGCAGCTTGTCCTTCGAGAGCACGACCAGCCGGGTCGGCTCGATGCGCACCGCGCCGTCGCGCTCGAAGCCTTTCAGCTCCTGGTTGACGCGCTGGCGCGACGCACCGAGCAGCTGCGCGATGTCTTCCTGCGCCAGTTGCAGGCCGACCCGGATCTCGCCGCCCTGCTCGACGCCGTAGCTGCGCGCCAGCAGCAGGATCTGCTTGGCCAGGCGCGCCGAGAGCGGCCGTGTGTTGAGATCCTCGACCGCATCGAACATCAGGCGAAGACGGCGGCAATTGAGGCGGAGCAGCGCTTCGTAGAGCTCGACGTGCAAGGACAGCAGGTTGCGGAAATCGGCGCGTCGAACGGCCAGCAGCGTGGTCTCGCCGCGGGCATGCGCGTCGTGGGTGCGCGGCATGCCGTCGAAGAGGGCGATGTCGCCGAACCAAGTGCCAGGCTCGACGTAGGTGAGGGTCACCTGCTTGCCCGACAGCGACACCGAGCTGACACGCACGGCGCCCAGGGCCACTCCGCACCACTCCTGCGCTTCGGAGCCGCGCGCGGAAAGAATGGCGCCGTCGGCGAGGCGCCGCACCACCGCGCGGGCCAGGATGGCTTCGCGAAGCGCTTGGGAGAGTTTGGAAAACCACGAGCCCGTTTCGATGTTCGACTGCTCGTCGATTGTGAGAACGGGCGGGTGCATGCGAAGTCTCTGACGTGACAGGAAGAGGCTTCGCTGCCGCTCAGGAAAAACGCGGCGCGCGCTTCGCGAAGAATGCCTGCAGGCCCTCTTCGCCATTGTCCTGAAAGAGGTTCTCGATGAAGCGGTCGCGCTCGGCGGCGAGCTGCTCGGCCAGCGTGTGACCGGGCGCGGCATCGATCAATTCCTTGGCGCCGGCAATCGCATTCGGCGCCATCGCGGCGAGCCGTTCGGCGATGCGCAGCGTCTCGTCGATGGCTCGGCCGCTCGGTGCGATCGTCGTGACGAGGCCGTGCGAATGGAGGAGCTCGGCCGTCACCGGCTCGCCGAGCCAGATCATCTTCAGCATCAGCGGGCGTGGCAGGGCGCGCCGCAGGTTCCAGGTCGCGCCACCGTCCGGCGTGAGGCCGACCTTGGCATACGACATCGCGAAGCGCGCGTCGGCGGCAGCGACGACGAGATCGCAGGCCAGCGCGAGCGAGAACCCGGCACCCGCCGCCGTGCCCTCGACGCTCGCCAGCACCGGTTTCGGATAGGCGCGAATCGACTCGACGAAGTGATGCAGGTGCTCGAGCATCTGCCGCTGCGCGTCCCGACCGGCTGCGCGCCGTTCGAGTAATCCGTTGAGGTTGCCGCCGGCGCAGAACGTCGTGCCTTCGCCGCGCAGGACGATGGCGCGGATATCGTCGTTCGACTCGGCCGCCCCCAATGCTTCGATGCCCGCGGCGATGACCTGTGCCGAAAGTGTGTTGCGCGTCGGCGGATCGCTGATCGTGAGAACGAGCGTGCTGCCGCGGCGTTCGGTGATGAGCTCAGAAGGCATGGAAAAACAGCCCTTTTCCGAGTGATCGCACAGGCGCGGAATGCAGCTGCTTCATTCGCGGAATTGTGTCACGCAGGGCGCTCGTGCGAGGTTACTTGCAGAGTGGAACGCGAGGGGTCGCATGCTAGAGTCGTTTCGAGCCCTGAACCGCCAACGCATGCAGAGAGTCTTCCTCCATTTCGCCATGGGCGCTGCGGTTCTCATGAGCGCGCTTTCGGCGACGGCGATGGGCTTCGGACCCTCGGTGACGCAGACGACGCTGGGCCAGCGGCTCAACTTCGTCGCCAGCGTGATGCTCGATGCCGACGAATCGATTCCGCACGAGTGTTTGTTCGCGGACGTGTTCGCCGGCGATGCCAAGGTGTCGCCGGAGAACGTCCGCGTCGTCCTCGAACCCTCGTCGAACGACGCGCAGCGCAATATTCGCGTCACCACGCAGACCCGCATCGACGAGCCGGTGGTGACGATCGAGGTGTCGGTCGGCTGCACCTCGCGCATGTCGCGGCGCTTCGTCGCCTTCATCGACCCGCCGGCTGTGCAACTTGCCGAAGCAAGCCCGCCGAGCGACACCGCACCGCCAGCGACGACCGGTCGCGACACGCAGTCGATGATGCTTTCCGACATGGCCCGCAACGCCGACACGTCGCGCCGCCGCGGCGCTTCGGCCGCGTCGGACGGCGACGACTTGCCGGCTCGACGTTCCGCGC
>JALYSL010000370.1 GCA_030854825.1 Pseudomonadota bacterium | reverse complement strand
ACTTGACCTGTGCCCGGATCGCCGGCGTCTCGGCCCCGAACGGGGTGATCAGGTCGATCTCGGAGACGGGCGACGAGCCGGCCCAATAGGCCATGTTGGCCTTCGCGCAGCCGTCGCTGGGAACGATGAGGCGGATCACGCCGTGGGCGAGGTCGTACTCGGCATCGGCGAACGAGAGCAGGTTGCGTCCCATCAGCCCCATCGTGCCGGCGCCCGGCTCGTTGCCGCCGACGATGAACTCCACTCTGGGAATGTCGCCCTTGAGAAGTCGCAGCTTGTCGACGGTCGTCGTCTGCACGTCGACCTTGCCTGCGATGCCCTCCACGCGCAACCTGGGGCTCGGCGTCAAGGGCAGGTTGAGCTGCGTCGCCGCGGCATCCGTCAGCATACTGAAGTAGGCGCCGCTGTCGACGGTCAGAGGCACCGGCGTCCCGTTGATGCCCACCGTTGCAACGGCGCGCGAGCCCACCATCTTCACCGGCAGTTCGAGCGTCTGGATCTCGCAGCCCGCGTGCCCCAGCATCGGCAGTGCCAAGCCGAGCGCGGCGAGCGCACCCGCGCGTCCAGGGCGCCACATCGCTCTTACCCGGACAGGCTGGTTCGCAGCACGCGGCCGTCGCGCGGATCGATGGCGCACTCGAATTCGAAGACCGTCACCGGCGAACCCTGCGCCGGCAGGGCGAGCCCGGTGCCATGAAACTCGGCGACGTTTGCGCTGGGCTGCCGAAAACTGCGGGTGGCGCTGTCGAAGGTGATCTTCGAGACCCGCGGCCAGCGCTTCTGAAGGGCGCCGACGGCACTCGATTCGCAGGCGGCGGGCGACAGCTCGCTCAGGTCGGGCTCGAGCAGCGCGCGGGCCGGTGCGGCTTCGGCAACGATCGGGGTCGCATCGCGCAGCACGAGGCCCACGGCCTCGGAGGTACGAAGATCCACGTCGCAGCTGTAGTTGAACGTGCGCACGCCGCCCGTGCCTCGTGCGCGGCCCGCGCCACGCAGCACCGTCTGGTTCTCGTTCGACAGGCTCGGCTGCACCGCCGGCGCGCCGATGAAAGTCACCTCGACCGGGTGCACGCCCTGCGCGCCCAGGGTCTGCCTTGCGGCGCGCTCGCAAGCGGCCAACGCCGAAGCCGCGGTGGCATCCGACTTGCCGGCGGCAACCTGCGCATGGACCGAGGGAGACAGCGTGCTCAGGCCGATGATGGCGGCCGAGGAGAGGAGTCGGGGCAAGGTAAGGCTGCGCATCACGACAGTGTGAACCAAGCAGCAGGGGTTGTCTGCCGTCGCCGGGATGCAGCCGATGAACGGCAAAAAAGACGGAAAAGCGGTGGTGCGATGCGATGATTCATCGATGCACATCGCCAAATCACTTTGGTCGCTGCGCGTCGGCATTGCCTGCTCGTTGTTGCTGAGCGGCTGTGCGGTCGCGCCAGGGCTGGCCGAGCGGGATACAACCACCGCGCCACTGGCGGCGACGGCGAACCCGTTCGCGAGCCGGGCCGCGCTCGAGATGATCGAACGCGGCGGCTCGGCCGCCGACGCCGCCGTGGCCGCGCAGATGGTGCTCGGCCTGGTCGAGCCGCAGTCGTCGGGCCTCGGCGGTGGCACGCTGGCGCTCTATTGGCAGGCCGACACCCGGCAGTTGACGAGCCTCGACGGTCTCGCGGCGGCGCCGGCCCACGCGACGGCGGGGCTGACCGTCGACGTCGATGGCAGCGTGCTCGCTGCCGACGTGGTTCGCCGTGGCGGGCGCAGCGTCGGCGTGCCCGGCACACTGGCCTTGTGGTCGCAGCTGCACCGGCAGCACGGCAAGCTGCCGTGGCCAGCGCTGTTCGAGCCGGCCATCGCGCTCGCCGAGCAAGGCGTGCCGATGCCACGCTATCTGCACGAGGTTCTGGCGGCTGTCGATCCGGCGTCGGTGCCGGCGCCGATGCGTGCCCTCTACTTCGGCGCCGACGGCAAGGTGCTTCCCGAAGGCGCGACGTTCCGCAATCCCGCCTACGCGGCGACCTTGCGCACGATCGCCGCGAAAGGGCCGGTCGCCTGGCTCGAAGGTGGCGGCGCGCGCGACATCGTTGCCGCGGCGCAGGGTGGCGCCAAGCCGAGCCTGATGACAGAAGGCGACGTGCTCGCCTACCGCGCCGAGGCACGCGCGCCGGTGTGCGGGCCGTTCCTGCGCTATCGGGTCTGTGGCACCGGGCCGGCCTCGTTCGGCGGAATCGCCGTCGTGCAGATGCTGCAGATCGTCGAGTCGTCGGCCGGCCCCTCGGCACGCTACGATTTCGACGATCCGGCGTTCGTGCATCGCTACGTCGAGGCGGGCCGGATGGCGCAAGCCGACCGGTTTCGCTATGTCGGCGATCCGGCCTTCGTCGATGTGCCGGTCGAGGCTCTGGTCGATGCCACCTACCTGAAGGATCGCGCCGCCAGCATCGATCCGCAAAACGCGTTGAAGGAGATCCGGGCCGGTGTCGTCGCGCGACCTTCGGCGTTGCGATCGTCCGACTTCACCGAGCAGGCCGACGCGACCAGCCAGATGGCGATCGTCGACGCCGCCGGCAACGCGCTGAGCGCGACGACCACGATCAACCTCAATTTCGGTTCATGGCTGATGGTCGACGGCTTCGTCCTGAACGACGCGCTGACCAACTTTTCCGCGGCGCCGCCGGCGGGCCAGACGCGGGCCAACCAGATGGCGCCTGGCAAGCGGCCGGTGACGTCGATGACGCCGACGATCGTCTTCGACGAACGGGGCACGCCGATGCTCGTTGGCGGTTCGGCGGGCGGCGGCCAGATCGTCGACTACGTGACGATGAGCCTGATCGAGATGCTTGCGGCGGGTCAGACCCCCGCAGAGGCGCTGGCGCACGGACACGTGTCGACGGCGGTGGTGGGCACGGTGCAACTGGAGCAAGGCACGACCGCCGCGCTGCTGGCTCCTGCGCTGCAGGCCCAGGGGCATCACGTCATCGTCACGAAGATGAAGAGCGGCCTCGCCTTTCTCAAACGCGTCGCCGGTGCTTGGATCGGTGCGGCCGATCCGCGGCGCGACGGCGCGGTGGCTTCGACGACGCACTGACAGCCGATCGTCGCCTCGTCGGTCGGGCAACGTCTATCGGCCGAAGCGAGTCCGCTCATGGCGAACCCGGCGGCGCCCCGAGCTCCGTCTGAATACCTTGCAGCAGCGTCGGGCCATCGACTTGGCCAGCCTGCCACACCGATAGGGTCTCGCGCCGCCGCCGATTTGCCTCTTCCGTCTGACCGGCGGCCACATCGCAGCGAGCCGCCTCTGCCAGCGACAGGCCATGCTCGAGAGCCGAGCACGACGCATCGACGGCCGACAGGGCATCGCTCGCAGCGACCGACGCTTCGCCGATCGCGCCGCCTTGGCGCAAGGCCATGGCACGAGTGCGCAACAGCCTCACCGCGATCGTGCCGCGCCACGGCCGCGGCGAGAGGCCGAGCATGGCAGCGATCGCCGCAAGCGCCGGCTCGTTGTGTCCTGCAGTCGCCAGAGCCAGCGCCCGCACGGATCCGCGAACCCGCGTCTGCACGCCGGTTTCGTCGCTGATGCCGACCACCGCTGCGGCGCGTTCCAGATGGGTCAGCGCCGCTTCGCCGTCGCCCCGCAAGGCGCAACACAAGGCCAGCCAGGTCCGTTGCGTCACGCCTTCGTCGTTGGCGCCGCCGGTGAGCTTGTCGTGCAGCGCCGTCGCTCCCTCGAACAGCGATTCGGCGGCCTCGACGTGCCCGCCCAGAAGCAGGGCCTTGGCAAGGAGCGACATGCAGATGCGAACCCGCAGCGTCTCCTCGGTGTCCAGGGCTCGCTGGTCGGCCAGCACCTGTTCCAGCATCGCCACCGCATCGCGCGGCCGCTGGTTCTGACCCAAGGCGTCGCCCTGACAGCGTTCGACCATCGTCAGCGTCGGATGCGGCCGCTGGCTGCCATGCTTGGCCAGAGCCGGCGCCAAGGCCGGCGAAATCGCCTCGAGGGCGGCGGCTGGACGGCCGAAGTGAATAAGCGTGTTCGACAGGGCGCCACGCGCGCTCAGGGCGCGCTCGTTGCCTTCGCCCAGATGCGAGGTCGCCACCTCCACCGCCTCGTCGAGCGCGGTAATCGCCGCTGCCTCTCGGCCCCTTTTTGCGTCCACGAACGCCTGGCTCTGCAGCGCCTCGACGAGCAGGCTCGCCTCGCGCGGCTGTACGGCACGAAGGTCGCGGAGCAGCGCTGGCAGAAGCGGCTCGGAAACGGTGAGCTCGCCGACCGAGTTCGCCGCCTCGATCCAGCGCCGGCGGCTCTGCAGCGTCAGTGGATGGGTCGGGCCGAGCTCGCGCGTGCAGAGCTCGACGGCTTTCGGCAGCCAGTCTAGTCCGGCGCGCATTTCTCCGAGTTCGTTGAAGCTGGCGCCGATCAATGCGCTCAGCTCGGCCGCGATCGCCGGCTGGCCGGCCAAGTCCGTTTCGACCCGGTGCGCGGCGGCGCGCAGCAGATCGGCTGCCATGACCGCCCCGCCACGCCCGGCGCGCGGAACGGCCTGGGTGAAGATCGAGGCAATGAAGTCCTTGACCCGCTCGCCGCGGGCCAGCGCGCCGCGGGCGATATTTGCCTGGCGCAGCGCCTGGTTGCGCTGCCAGAGCGCGGCCAGCGTGCCCGCGCCGAGCGCCAGCGCAACCAGCACTTGCGCATAAGCGCCACCGGCGGCCGCGAGCACCAAGGCGACGGCAATGACGGTCTCGCCCTTGTGCCGGCGCACCCAGCGTTCGCTGACGTATCCGAGCGATGCGGGACGAGCTCGAACCGGTTCCCCGCGCAGGTGCCGTTCGAGGTCATCGACGAGTGCGTCGACAGTCGAATAGCGGTCATCGACTTTCTTCGCGAGGGCGCGAGCGAGGATCGCGTCGACGTCGCCGCGAAGCGGGCGGCGCAGCGCCTCCGCCGGCGTCGCCTTGCTGGCCAAGGGCGCATCGATCTGGATGATGGCCTCGGCGAGGGCGACCGCTCCCAGGCTCGACTTGAGGCGATAAGGGCGCACGCCGGCCAGCACTTCGAACGCCACCACGCCCAGCGAGTAGATGTCGGAGGCGGTGCCGATCGGCTCGCCGCGGATCTGTTCCGGCGAGGCGTAGCTGGGCGTCAGCGCGCGAGCTGTCGTCAGCGTTGCCTGCGCCCCTTCGTTACCGCCGTCGAGGCTGGGATCGACCAGCCTGGCGATGCCGAAATCGAGCAGGTGCGCGTGACCTTCTGCATCGACAAGGATGTTCGACGGTTTCAGATCGCGATGAACCACCAGCCGGGTGTGCGCATGGGCGACCGCCCCCGCCACTTGCAAGATCAGGGCGAGGCGCTCGCGCAACGGCAGCGAATGCACGGCGCAGTAGATGTCGATCGGCGTGCCGTTCACGTACTCGAGCGCGAGATAAGGCCGGCCGAACGGATCGAGTCCGGCGTCGTACAGCCGGGCAATGTTCGGATGCTCGAGCGAAGCGAGGATGTCGCGCTCGCGCGCCATCCGAACGGCCAAGCCCGGCGCCCAGCCGACGTGCGGCAGCTTCAACGCGACCTTGCGCCGCGGTTGGCCATCGGTTCGCTCGGCGAGCCAGACGGTTCCCATTCCGCCCTGACCGAGTTGCGAGATGAGCCGGTACGGTCCGACGATGGCGCCGGAGACAGCGCCATCGGCGCTGTCTCCGCCATCGTCGTCGTCGGCCGCCGACTCCCGTGTCAACTTGGGCAAGGCACCGAGGAAGTCGCCGGCCGCGACGCTGCTGGCGTCGGCGAGCAGTCTGCGCAAGTGGGCCTTCACCGATGCAGACTCGTCGAGCGAGTTCAGCCAGAGGTCGCGCCCGGCCGGAGCAAGCGACAGGGCCTCGTCGAGCCGGTGGCTGATGGCAGGCCATTCGGCAACAAGAAACTGAAGCTCCGCCACGCAGTTCCATCCGATAGGTCGAGAGGTCTGTCCAGGCAAGTCGCGGTTCGGAGTTCGCTCGAACGACCGCCTCCTTGTCCGAGTTTACCTACACAGGGGTGATGACTCTGGCGTCGCCGAATCGACGCCCTTCGCGTCACCGCCATGCGCCGAACGATTTCATACGCCGAGCCGGCGCACCACTTCCGAGGCGATCGCCAGGCTGGCGGTCAGCCCTGGCGACTCGATTCCGAAGAGGTTGAGCAAGCCGTCGATGCCATGCGCTTCGGGACCCTGCAACATGAAGTCGCGCACCGCGGCGCCCGGGCCTTGCAGCTTCGGTCGCACGCCGCTGTAGGCCGGTGCCAGCGTCCCGTCTTTGAGGCCCGGCCAATAACGACGGATGGCGGCATAGAACGCTTCGCTGCGCGCCGGGTCCACGGCGTAGTCGATGGCCTCGGGCGCATCGATATCGAGCCACTCGACGTCGGGCCCGAAACGCGCCTGGCCGGCGAGGTCGAGCGTGAGGTGCACGCCGAGACCGCCCGGCTCTGGCACCGGATAGACGAGGTGGGTGAACGGCGAGCGCCCGGCCAGCGCGTAGTAGTTGCCTTTGGCGAACCAGGGCCGCGGCACATGCGCCGGGTCGAGCCCGTCGATGCGGTGGGCCACCGATGCGGCATGCAAGCCCGCAGCATTTACCAGGAAGCGCGCTTCGATGTTCAGCGGCTCGGCGCCGCCGACCCGAAGCACGAAGCCTTGTTCCTTGCGCACGACGGCACTCTCGAGTGGCGAGCGCAGCGCCAGCGCGCCGCCGGCCCGCTCCAGATCGCCGAGGTAGGCGAGCATCAACCCGTGGCTGTCGACGATGCCGGTGGCCGACGAAAGCAGCGCGGCCTCGCCTTGCAGGGCCGGCTCGAGCTCGCGCGTCTGGGCGCCGCTCAGCCAGCGCAGCCCTTCGACGCCGTTGGCCGCGGCGCGTCGCTCGATCGTGCGCAGCGTCTCGACCTGTCCCGGCGTCGCCGCCACCATCAGCTTGCCGCAGGGCCGATGACCGACACCGTGCGCTTCGCAGTACGGATAGAGGGCGCGGCGGCCGGCGACGCAGAGTTGCGCTTTCAGCGACCCTGGTGTGTCGTAGATTCCAGCGTGAATGACTTCGCTGTTGCGCGAGCTGGTGCCGTTGCCGATGCCCGCGTCGGCCTCGAGCACGATCGTCTCGAGACCGCGCAAGGCGAGCTCGCGGCCGACGGCGAGGCCGACCGCTCCGGCCCCGACGACCACCGCATCGATACGATCCACGCGACGAGCTTACCCGCTCATTCCTGTCAACCCGCGGCGACTTTGCCTCGTTGAACCCACTGCTTTCCTGCCTTCGTCATGACGCACAAGGTCGTCTCTTCCCTCGCCGTCGCGCTCACCATGCTGGCCAGCACGGCGACTTGCGCCAATCCGGAAGCGGCCTCGCATGCCGCTGCGTGCGTCGCCGCCTTGAAGGCGCGAGAGTCGGCGATGACGCTGGCGCTGAAGCCCGGCGCTCCGGTCGAGCCGGAGTTGCTGCAAGTCGTTCGCGGCGGCATCGCGATCATCGGCGACCAGTACCTCAGCGGGCTTCGCGAGTCCGAGGCGCGCCGGCTCCTCGACGCCGCGGAGCGGGACTTCCAGACATTGCCGGCCGCCGCCGCCGAGACGCGCCAGGCGCAATGCCTGCAAGAGGGCGACCGCCTTTACAAGCGAGCGTCGGCGCTCGAGCGAAGCCTCATCACCGCGGCGGCGCAGCGGCGCATCAAGCGACTGCGGGCAACCTAGCTTCGTTCGGCGACAAGGTAGCGACGAGTCACACTGCAGCGACCATCGCCAGACTCCGCCGTGATTCGCCGCCCTCTTCCGCTGATCTTGCTGCTGCTTCTCTTTCCGGCCCTCGGCGCGCGGGCGCAATGGGTGCCACGCGGTCCCCTGGCCGCTGTTCCCGTCGTACGAGATTGCAACGAGACTGGAGGCGACGTCGCGGTGTCGAGGTTCGATCCGCCCGCGGTCTACCTCTGCCCGGTTCTCATGAATGAGATTCACAAGAAGATTCCTGGGGCCGAGCATTTCTACTTCGTGCACGAGTTCGGACACGTGGCGCTGCACACTTCCGACGAAGCCCTGGCCGACTGCTGGGCCGCCAAGGAGCTCGCGAAAGCTCGCAACGGCAAGCGCTACCTGGCCGCGGCGATCGCGCACTTTCGCCAGCGACCCAACGAATACAGCGCGCTCTACGGCACGCCGATGGAGCGCGCCGAACGAATCCGGAAGTGCGCCGAAGAACCGTGAGCGACGCGCCGCCGCTCAGCCGCTGCGCTTTTCGGCCGCACCGGCGGTTGCCCGTACCGGAAGCTTCCAGCCTGGCCGCACGAAGTGGCAGGTGTAGCCATTCGGGATGCGCTCGAGATAGTCCTGGTGCTCGGGCTCTGCCTCCCAGAATGGGCCGGCCGGCGCCAGCTCGGTGGCCACGCGCCCGGGCCACAGGCCCGAGACCTCGACGTCGGCGATCGTCTCTTCGGCGGTGCGCTTTTGCTCGTCGCTCGTATAGAAGATGGCCGATCGATAGCTGACCCCGACGTCGTTGCCCTGGCGATTCTTCGTCGTCGGATCGTGGATCTGGAAGAAGAACTCGAGCAAGGTGCGATAGCTGATGCGGGCGGGATCGAAGATGATCTCGATCGCTTCGGCATGGCTTCCGTGATGACGGTAGGTCGCGTTCGCGACGTCGCCGCCCGAGTAGCCGACCCGGGTCGAGATCACGCCGTCATAACGGCGAATCAGGTCCTGCATGCCCCAGAAACAACCGCCGGCCAATACGGCCCGTTCTTGAGTCATCGAACCTCCTCCACCTGGTCGAGATAGGCGCCGTAGCCTTGCGCCTGCATGTCGTCGCGATGAATGAAGCGAAGCGACGCCGAGTTGATGCAATAGCGAAGGCCGCCGCGGTCGGCAGGGCCGTCCTCGAAGACGTGCCCGAGATGGCTGTCGCCGTGGGTCGAGCGCACTTCCGTGCGCATCATGCCGAGCGAGCCGTCGCGCAGCTCGTTGACATGGGCCGCCTCGATCGGCTTGGTGAAGCTCGGCCAGCCGCAGCCGGACTCGAATTTGTCGGACGAGGCGAAGAGCGGCTCGCCGGAGACGATGTCGACGTAGATGCCGGGTTCGTCGTTGTCGAGATATTCACCGGTGCCTGGACGTTCGGTGGCACTTTGCTGCGTCACACGGTATTGCTCCGGTGTCAGCGCGGCAACGGCGTCGGGGGTCTTTTGGTAGAGGGTCACTTCGATCCTTTCGGTCTGCGGCTTCCGCTAAGCTGGGTTCGCGAGTGCTCTTCGCAAGACTTGCCAGCGATAGCTTAGCGAAACAAATGAATCCCCTTCGTCGGCGCAGGCGTCTCCTGCAGTTCGTTGCGGCGCTTCCCTTGGACTGGAGCGCCTGGCTTTCATTGCTCGGCTCGTCGCGCGCCCTGGCCGCGACGGCCCTTTCTCGGGTGCGCCCCGGTGATCCCGGCTGGCCCAGCGAGGCTCGTTGGAGTCAGCTCGGCCAGGCGGTCGGCGACGCGCTCATCCGTGTGCGCTCTCCCTTTGCCGCGTGTCTGAAGACACCCTCGGCCAACGAGTGCGCCCAACTGTTCAAGGCGGCCAAGAATCCCTATTTCCTCGGCGACGACGTGGCCTTGACGCAGTCGTTCGGTTGGGTCGATGCCTGGACGTCGCAGCCGAGCGTCTATGCAGTGGCGGCCCGCCACACCGCCGACGTCGTGGCCGCCGTCAATTTCGCACGAGAAAACAAGCTGCGCCTCGTCATCAAGGGCGGCGGCCACAGTTATCAAGGCACTTCGAACGCGGCCGACTCGCTCCTGATCTGGACCCGCCGGATGAACGACATCGCCGTTCATGACGCCTTCGTCGCCATCGGGTGTGCCGGGCAGGCGACGCCGGTTCGAGCCGTCAGCGTCGGCGCCGGCGCGCTCTGGTCGCACGTCTATGACGCGGTGACGACGCAAGCCGGAGGCTATGTGCAGGGCGGCGGATGCATGACGGTCGGCGTCGCCGGCTTGATTCAGAGCGGCGGCTTCGGTAGCTTTTCGAAAGCCTTCGGGCTCGCCTCGGGCAGCTTGCTCGAGGCGGAAGTGGTGACGGCGGACGGCGCGGTTCGAATTGCCAATGCCTGCACCGAACCAGAATTGTTCTGGGGCCTCAAGGGCGGCGGTGGTGGCAGCTTGGGCGTCGTGACGCGGTTGACCTTACGCGTCCACGGCCTGCCCGAGGAGTTCGGCGCCGTCAACATGACCATCAAGGCCGCCTCGGCGCCGGCGTTTCGTCGCCTGATCGGCATGACCCTCGACTTCTGCAGCGCCCACTTGATCAGTCCGCATTGGGGCGAGCAGATCCGCATGCGGCCAGACAACGTCCTCAAGGTCGAGATGGTGTTTCAGGGTCTGAGCCGAAGCGAGGTGCAAGCGGTGTGGCGTCCGTTCATGGATGCGGTCGATGCTTCGGCCGACTACAAGATCGAGTTCTCGCCGCTGAAGATAGTGGCAACGTCAGCCCGCACGTTCTGGGCTCCGACGCTCGTCAAGCGGCTGCTCGGCTTCATCAGCAGAGACGATCGCAGCGGCGCACCTTCGGGCAACGTCTTCTGGCCCGGAGATCAGAGCGACGCCGGTCAGTTCCTGCACGCCTATGACTCCGCCTGGCTTTCGGCGTCTCTTCTGCACGATGAGCGAAGAGAAGCGCTCGGCGACGCGCTGTTCGCGGCGAGCCGGCATCGGGGCTTCTCCTTGCATCTGAACAAGGGCCTCGCAGGCGCACCGGCCGAAGTGATCGCGGCGGCCAGGGACACGGCCATGAACCCCGCCGTCCTCGATGCGTTCGCGCTGGTGATTTCCGAGGCTCAGGAGCAGCCGGCCTATCCCGGCGTCGCCGGCCACGAGCCCGACGTTGCGCTCGCATGGCGGCAATCGCTTGCCCTGGGCCACGCCATGACTGAGTTGCGCAAGGTGGCGCCGAACGCCGGCTCCTACGTCTCGGAGAGCAATTTCTTCGAGCCGATCTGGCAGCAGACTTTCTGGGGTTCCAACTATCCGAGGCTACGACGGGTGAAGCAGCAATACGACCCCGACGGCTTGTTCTTCGTGCATCACGGCGTGGGCAGCGAAGGTTGGAGTGCCGACGGTTTCACGAGAGTCGAGGACAAGCGGCCGAGCTAGATCGGCCTGGCGACGCCCTCTAAATCACGCCGCTGGCCTCAGCCTGCGGCGAGCGCCGTGGCCAGACGTTCAATGGTCGCCGCCGCGTGCGCCGGATCGAGCCAGCGCAGCACCACGACGGCGTCGCGCGCCGGCTCGACCCAGACGTAGTGGCCACCGGCGCCGATCATGAAAACGGCTCGCGTCGAGGCACCCGGAAAGGCCTGCCCGCTTCGGTTCAACCAGAGCAGATGCCCATAGAACGGCGCGATCGCCGACGGCTCGCCCATCCGTTCGATCCATTGCCGCGGCACCAGTTGACGGCCGCTGGCCACACCGCCATCCAGCAGCAACTGGCCGACGCGGGTCTGATCCCGGGCGCTGATCGAAACTCCGCCGCCCCAGTGCGATCCGCCCGGCACCGATGGCACGCGGCCGACACCCGGTAGCTCGACCCAGGCGTCGTCGTAGCCGGTCCAGGCGTAGCCTTCGCCGCCGCCCAGTGGCTGCAGGATGTGCTCGAGAAAAACTTCGGGCAGCGGCCTGCGGAACAGATGCAGCAGCGCCAGCGCCAGCTGGTTGATGCGCACGTCGTTGTATTCCCAGTAGGTCCCCGGCGTCTGCAGGGGTCGGGCACCGCCCTTGGGGCCGCCGGCGGGGCGTGGGTCCTGGGCTACCTTGCGCCAGCGGTCTACGGTGTCGGGCAGGCCGAAGGACGTGCCCTCCCATTCGCTCGTCTGCGTCAGCAGATGACGCCAGCTGACGGTGCTGTTGTGCGGGCTGTTCGGCGCGCTGTCTTCGAAGCCGATGCCGGGCAGTCGGGTCGCCACCGGCTCCTCTTCGTCGGGCAGCAGGCCCTGGCCCTGAGCCACGCCGGCCAGCAGCGCGAGGTAGGTCTTGGCGACGCTGAAGGTCAGATCGGCACGAGCCGGTTCGCCCCACGCCGCAATCTCCTGACCGTGTTGGCGGACGACGCCCGATTGCGGGCCGCGGGCATGCACTGGGCCGCGCAAGCGGTTGAAGGGCGGCGGATCGTCGTGATGCACGCCCCAGCGGCTCTGCCCGGGCGCCGGCTCGGCGGCCGGGTCGCGAGGCCAGGGAACTTCGTGCGCTTGCGCGAAGCGCGCGGCTTCGGCGAGCAGGGGCTGCTGCGTCACTCGACCTTCGCGCCCGACGACGTGACGACCTTCTCCCACTTCGCGGTCTCGGTGGCGATGATCTTGCCGAAGTCTTCCGGCGTGCCGGCGATCGGCTGGCCGCCCAACTCGGCCAGGCGGGCGCGCATCTGCGGGTCGGCGAGGGCGCGGTTCACTTCGGCATTGACCTTGTCGATGATCTCGCGCGGCGTGCCTTTGGGCATGCCGATGCCGAACCAGGCCGTCGCCTCGTAGCCGGGCACCGTCTCGGCCACGGTGGGCAGTTGCGGCATCGACGGCTCGCGCTGCGCCGACGTCACCGCCAGCGCGCGGATCTTGCCGCCCTTGATGTGGCCGACCGACGACGGCAGGTTGTCGAAGATCACCTGCACCTGGCCGCCCATCAGGTCGATCAGCGCCGGGCCGGCGCCCTTGTACGGCACGTGGACCATGTCGCAGCCGGTCATCGACTTGAAGAGTTCGCCGGAAAGATGCACCGAGGTGCCGCTGCCCGACGACGCCATGTTCACCTTGCCCGGGTTGGCCTTGCAGTAGGCGATGAACTCGGCCACCGTCTTCACCGGCAGCGACGGCGTCACCTCCATCACGTTGGGCGTGCGCACGAGGCCGGCGACCGGCGCAATGTCGCGGATGAAGTTGAACTTGAGGTTCTTGTACAGCGACGCGTTGATGCCGTTGGCCGGGTTCACCAGCAGCATCGTGTAGCCGTCGGGCGCGGCGTTGATCACGTACTCGGTGCCGAGATTGTTGCCGGCACCGGGCCGGTTCTCGACGATGAACTGCTGGCCCATCTTGTCGCTGAGCCACTGCGCGACGATGCGCGCCAGCACGTCGGTCGTGCCTGCCGGCGTGTACGGCACGACCCATTTCACCGGCCGGGTCGGATAGTCGGCGGCATGGGCGAGGCCGAACGGCGCGGCGATGCAGAGCAGCAATACAGCGAGCAGGCGGATGCGTCGAATCACGGGGTCTCCTTGGTTATACGGTTTGCCAGATGTCGTCGTGGAGGCTGCCGGGAACGAAGAGTCCGCCGGCGGCCACGAGCAAGGTCGAGTACTTCTTGTCCTGAAGGATGCGGGCCTGGACCTGCTCGTACGCAGCCAGGCTGTCGTAGTGGGCCGACCAGGCGATCCGGCCCGGGTTGCCGCCGATCGGCCGCAGCAACTCGAGCTCGTGGCCGAAATGCTTCTTCCAGTACGCGGCGACCTTGTGCGCAAACGCCCAGGCGTCGGGTCCCTTGCCGGGCATGATCGAAGCGGTGCGAATGAGTGAAATCATGGGGTGAACTCTTGATGGTGTGTTGGCCGAACGGGAGTCTGCGGCGACGGCCCAGTGGCACAGCGCCGGAGTTTCCCGACTGGGCTTCCGTACACCCTGGCGCAACGCGGGGCTCGAGGTCACGAAAAAGGTACGCTCGCTGCTCCAAAATGCCCGACCTCTGCCGCGCATCGATTCGTCTCTCACCATCGATCATCGAAGGAACTCGACATGACCCAGGCCATCGCCTACCTCGCCTTCGACGGCAACTGTGCCGATGCCATGCGCTTCTACGAAACGGCCCTGAAGGGCAAGCTCGAAGTGCTGATGAGCGGCGCCGATTCGCCCATGGCAGCGCAGATGCCGAAGGAATTCGCGCACCGCATCCTGCACGCGCGTCTCGCACTGCCGGGCGGAGGCATGCTCTACGCGGGCGATACGCCGCCGGGCATGCCTTACGAAGGGATCAAGGGCGTTTCCATCGCCGTCGACTATGCGACGGTGGGAGAAGCCGAGCAGGTCTTCGCCGCGCTCGGCGCCGGCGGCAAGGTGACGATGGCGATGGCGCCGGCGTTCTGGGCCAAGCGCTTCGGCATGCTCGTCGACAAGTTCGGTGCGGCCTGGATCGTCAACGGCGAGCAGATCCCGGTCTGACGAGGCGAACGCGATGTCCAAGGTGAAAGTCGCCGCGTTCGGCGTGTCGATCGATGGCTTCGGTGCCGGCCCCGACCAGAGTCTCGCCAACCCGATGGGCGCCGGCGGCATGGCGTTGCACCAATGGGCCTTCGCCACCCGCACCTTTCACAAGATGCAGGGCAAGGAGGGTGGCGCGACCGGTGTTGATGAAGACTTCGCGGCGCGCAGCTTCGCCGGCGTCGGCGCCTGGATCCTCGGTCGCAACATGTTCGGCCCGGTGCGCGGGCCGTGGCCCGACGAGAGCTGGAAAGGCTGGTGGGGCGCCAGCCCGCCGTACCACGTGCCGGTATTCGTGCTCACGCATCACGCCCGCGCGTCGCTGGCGATGGAAGGCGGCACGACCTTCCACTTCGTCACCGACGGCATCCAGGCGGCGCTCGATCGTGCGCGCGACGCCGCCCAGGGCAAGGACGTGCGCATCGGCGGCGGCGTGGCGACGATCCGGCAATACCTGCGGGCCGGCCTGGTCGACGAAGTGCATCTGGCACTGGCCCCGGTGCTGCTCGGCGTCGGCGAGCCCTTGCTCGCCGGGATCGACCTGCCCGCGCTCGGCTTCGCCTGTACCGAGCACGTGGGCACGGCGAACGCCACGCATGTGGTGCTGACCCGGCCGGCCGCCTCCGGATCGTGACTCGCGCAAGCGAAGACTTCAGCCCCCGACGTCAGCGGCCCAGCCGTATTCGCCAATCAGCGGCACGAAGGCGACGCCGCCAAAATCGACCTCGACGAAATCGTCGATGGCTCGCCGCGTCACCTGGACCAGGCGCTGGAAACCTGCGGCGTCGCCCACCGGCATGACAAGACGGCCGCCGATTGTCAACTGTTCGCGCAGCGGCTTCGGCACGCGGGGTCCGCCGGCGGCGACGAGGATCGCGTCGAAGGGTGCCGCCTCGTGCCAGCCGCTGCTGCCGTCGCCGCAGCGGATCTCGATGTTCGCGTAGCCGAGCCCGGTCAATCGTTCGCGCGCCTGCGCCGCCAGCGGGGCATGGCGTTCGATGGCGTAGACGCGCTTGCCGATCAGGCTCGCCACCGCGCACGCGTAGCCTGAGCCGGCGCCCACTTCGAGGACGCGATCGCCCGGCCGCAGCAGCGCCGCATCGAGCATGAGGGCGACGATGTAGGGCTGCGAAATGGTCTGCCCCTCGGCGATCGGCAACGGCGAGTCTTCGTAGGCGCGTCCGTGCAGGTCGGCGGCGACGAATCGCTCGCGCGGCACCCGCCGCATCGCCGCGAGCACGGCCCCGTCGCCGATGCCGCGCGCGGCGATCTGCTCGCGCACCATGAGCTGGCGTCGTTCGGCGAAGTCGTCGTCCACCGCGTGTGGGGAAAGCGCGCTTCGAGACAGCCAGGGCGAAGCTATTGCGGTCGGTGCGCCTGCAGCCACTGCAGCTTGGATGCGTAGAGGTCATGCTGACCGCGTGTCGTGCTGTTGTCGATCGCCAGCTCGAGCTGCTTTTTGGCCTGCGCCACATCGCCGAGCCGGTAGTCGGCCAGGCCGAGCCAGAAGTGGAACTCGTGGTAATAGTCGGCTCGCTCCACTTCTCGCGTGAAGAAGTCGCGCGCCGCCACGTAGTCGGCGCGCCGCATCGCGTCCATGCCGAGGTTGAAGAAATGGAACGGCGGGTCGGTCTCGATCGCGGCCAGGCGCAGGCGCAGCGCGCGGGCTTCATCGCCGCGGCCGAGCCGGTCGTCGCTCTCCGCCAGGTTGGCCAGCGCCTGGGTGTTCTTCGGCTCGCGGGCCAGCACGAAGTCGAACACCTGCGCCGCCACGGCGGTGTCGCCGTGGCGCAGATACACGACGCCGAGCGTGTTGTACGCGCCCAGGAAGGACGGGTCCTGGCGGAGCGCGTCGACCGTCCATGCATAGGCGTCGTCGATCTTGCCCTGGGCCAGCTCCTCGACGGCGCGGTTGCTCGCATACATCGCCCGCACGGTCGCCTCGCTGATCTCGCGCGTCCGCATCCGGCGCAAGTCTTCGGGCGGCAGGAAATCCACCGTCATCGGGCTCAGATCGTGTGCGGTCTTCGCGTCCATGATGCGGCGGCCGAGAGTGACGTTGACGTGGCCCGAGGCAAGCAGCAGGTCGCCGGTGCGGCTCCAGGTCTGGTCGAGATAGGCGCTCTGGTAGACGACCGACAGGCCGAGCTCGTGCGCGAAAGCGGCCGTCATGATGACCAGCGACAGGCAGTTGCCGGATCGCGTTGCGAAGGCCTCGGCGGCGGTCTTGGTCCGTGTGGCGTCGTACTCGAGCTTGAGCTGAGGCTTCTGGTAGAGCGCTTCGAGCAGACCCTGCTGCGCGCCCTTGATGCGCAGCTGGTCGGAAATGTCGACGGCGAGGTAGTGCTTCATCTCGGCGCTCATGGCGAAGATGCTGTCGGTCGAGATTGGCTCGGACGGCGGTCCGAACGCCCGGTCGACGAGCAGCGCTTTCGGCGCCTCGGCGATCGGCGGCGCGCCAGCGCACGCCGAAATCAGGCAGGTCGCGAGGAGCGACAGGAGTGAGGTTGCGCGCATCGGCGTCTCCACGCGGCGGGCGGGCCGCAGCACATCATGCAACGAATGATGATCCAACTCCACGGGTTTGGGCGCGCTGCCCTGGGGTAGTCATCACGAACGGCGCTCCGCGAGCCTCCTGGGAGCTTGGGCGCCGCGCTCCCAGCCTTCGCGGCGCTGTCACTGCGCGGCGATGCCGAACGTGCCGTCGACCACTTCGGTGAAGGTGCGCTCCTCGCGCCGGATGAATCGCTTCAGTTGCGCGAACTCGAAGTTGGCGCGGCTTTCGGCGTCCGTTCTCAGGCGGGCTCGATAGGCCTCGTAGGCGGCGAGCGAATCGAAGGCGACGAGACCCCAGGCGATGTCGTTGTTGCCTTCGTGAGGCAGGAAATAGCCGACCAGGTGGCCGCCGCAGCGCGGGATGATGCGGCCCCACTGCTCGGCATAGGTCTTGAAGGCGTCGCGCTGGAACGGGTCGATCTCGTAGCGGATGAAGCAGGTGAGGGTCATGGTCGATTTCTGGTCTGCAAGGACAGGGACCATAGCCTCTATCGCGACGCTCATGGTTCGGCTAGGATCGAACCATGAACGACGGATTCGGTGGCAGGTCGAGATGAGCGACGGCCCCAACATCGCTCGCGTCGCCGGCCTGATCGGCGACCACGCGCGAGCCGAAGTGCTGACCGCCCTGCTCGCCGACCGGGCCCTGACGGCAACCGAGCTCGCCGGCATCGCCGGCGTTACCCGGCAGACGATCAGCGGCCATCTCGGCAAGCTCCTCGAAGCGGGTCTGTTGGCCGTCGAGCACCAGGGCAGGCATCGCTATTTCAGGCTAGCCGATCGCGACGTGGCACAGCTCCTCGAATCGCTGATGGGCGTGGCCTTTCGCACCGGTTCGTTGCGCCTGCGGCCGGGCCCGCGCGAGCCGGCGCTGCGCAAGGCACGGGTCTGCTACGACCACCTGGCCGGCGAGCTCGGCGTGCTCATGTACGAAGGCCTCGTCCAGCGTCGGATCCTGGCCGGCGGCGACGACGGCTTGCGCGTCACCCGAACGGGCAACGACTGGCTGGTGTCGTTCGGCA
This sequence comes from Pseudomonadota bacterium, assembly GCA_030854825.1. The sequence goes on along the minus strand of JALYSL010000370.1, from coordinate 891 downwards.
TCGACGTCGAAGCGATGAAGAGCGAGCGGCGAACGCTCTGCCGGCCGTGCCTCGACTGGGGCGAGCGGCGCCATCACCTCGGCGGCGCCGTCGGTGCGGCTCTGCTCGACCGGTTGTTCGAGCTGCGCTGGGCCAGCCGGGTCGAAGGCTCGCGCGTGGTTGCATTCACGCCGCGCGGCGAGCTGTCGTTTCGCGCCCTCGTCGCCTCCTGATCGGCAGCGCCGGCGGCGCTATTCCAGCTTGATGTTCGCGGTCTTGATCACCGCGGCCCAATTGGCAACCGGGCTGGCCTGATTGACGACGAGCACCGTCGGGTTGGTGCCGATCAACGTGATCGGCTCGAACGATTTCACCGGGTCGTAGCCTATCTTCGGATAGAGGCTGACGTCGATGGCGTGCGAGCTGGTCGTGCCGCCGACGATCGTGTAGCCGGCGGACGCGGCGCTGAGGCGACCTCGGAGCCGACGCTGCCGCCGGCGCCGCCCTTGTTCTCGATGACGATTGCCGTGTTCAGCGCCGGGCCGAGATTTTGCGCGATCAGGCGGGCCAGGATGTCGGTGGTGCCGCCGGCCGGGAACGGCACGATGTAGGTGATCGGCTTCGAGGGCCACTTGTCCTGGGCGGCAGCCGGCCCGAGGGCGGCGCCGGCGGCAGCGGCGGCCATGAAGGTGCGGCGGGTCAGCGTCATCGGGTCTCCAGTCGTTCCGTGCTGCCCGGTGGGCAGGCATAGACTTTCGCGCATGTCGGAGCCGAGCGCCACTCCTGGAAACGCCGAGGCGCTGGCCGCGGTCGCCAGGCCGCCGCACGCGATCGTCATGGACCGGCGCGACAACGTCGCCATCGTCGCCAACGAGGGCGGCCTGGCCGCCGGTGCGATGCTCGGCTCCGGGC
>JALYSL010000347.1 GCA_030854825.1 Pseudomonadota bacterium | reverse complement strand
CGCTCGGCCTGGGCGATTGCCAACTGGGTGATCAGGGCGTTGTAGCGGGCATTTTCCTGGTCGAGTCGTTCGTCGCTGACGACGATCCCCTTCGACTGCTGATATTTCGAGAGCTTCGCCTGGGCCTGCTCGAGCGTGGCCCGCAGCGCCTTCGACTGCTCGTCGAGGAACGATGCCGACTGCCTTGCCGGCGCGACGCGCAGCTCGACCGACACGTCCATGTAGGCCTGCGCGAAGGCATTGGCGGCGGCCTGGGCAAACACCGCATCAGGCGCCGAAAACGACAGATTGAGGACGTTGCTGCCGCGCGCCGGCTCGACGTTGAGGCCCTTCTCGAGCACGTCGGCGAAGTAGCGCTCGAGAGGTATCTTCGCCTTGGTCGCCTCGCGCCACTGGGCGACCGCGGCCGCCGAGCGTTCAACGCCGAGGAGCTTGACCGCGCGTGAGGCGACCCGCTCGCTTTTCAGGATCTCGATCTGCGTCGCCATGTAGCTCGGTGCCGCAAGCGCCGGAGCCAGCGCGCCGAGCGCCGGGTCGATCCGCATCTCGACGATCAGCGACGTTTCCGCCGTGTACTGGCGAGGCAGGTAAAACGTGACCGCGACACCTGTCGCTCCCACCAGCACGAACAGCAGCAGCACGAGCCATTTGCGTGCCCAGACGATCCGAAGATACTGTCTCAACATCGGAGCATCGCTCTCAGAAAACCGATTCGCGCACGTAGACCACGTCGCCGCTCTCGAGCGGGTCGTTGGGCTTGAGCTCGAGCGTGTCGATCGCGCCCGACGCGTTTCGCCTGCGAACCTGGATGCCACGCTCGGTGCCGCGATTCGTCAGGCCGCCGCCGAGCGCCAGTGCCTGCATCAACGTCATGCCGCGCTCGAGCCGAAGTTGACCGGGCCTTTGCACTTCGCCGTAGATGTAGATCGTCGGTGCCCGATCGACGTAGATGATGTCGCCGTTCTCGACGGCAACGTCGAGCTGGGCCTTTCCGGCCTGCAGGATGGCGGGCAGGTCGATGTCGAGCTTGATCGGCTTGCTGTCGCGATGGCCGACCAGCGTCACCACGTCGGCCCCGCCTGGAAGAACGCCGCCCGCGGTGGCGATCATCTCCGACACCTTGCTGCCGACGATGTCGATCGGGTAGCGTCCCGGCTTGGCCACCTGGCCGAGGATCGAGACCTGGCTGCTGCGGATCTGCACCGTCTGGATCGTCACCTGCGGCTTCAGGACGAAGGCCCCGTCGCGCAGCAGCTTTTCGATCCGCGCCTGGGCCTCGGAAACGGTGAGGCCGCCGATGTCGACGGCGCCCAGCAGCGGGAAATTGATCTGCCCCGTCTCCGAGATTCGAGCCTCGACGGCGAGGTCGGCGTTCTGGAACACGCTGATCCGAACGACGTCGCCGACGCCCAGGATCGGCTCCGACTTGACGGGCGTCTGCGCGAGCACCGTGGCAGAGCCGAAGCAACAGAGCAGGAAGAGGAGGCGGAGCAAAGAGCGCATGAACGGTGCCGCGCCGACAAGGCCTTTTATCACTTCATACCCTTGAGGCCCTTGTCCAGCGTCGCGTCGCTGGGCATCGAGGCTGCGGAAGCCTCCGCGGGCGCGACGTCCACTTGCGGCGCGGCGACGGCGGAAGACTCGGGGGCCGGAGGAGCGATCGACGTCAGTGGCGGAAGCTCGGGGGCCGAGGCGGGGCGGTACGGCTCCTTGGCGGCGTCTGCGGCGAAGCTGCCCATGTACTCGATCTTGGCGGCGCTGCGCAAGGTCTGCAGGTCGTCGGCCAGCAGCTTCAGCTTGCGCTGGTTGAAGAGGAATTTCTCGATGGCCGGGATGGCCTGTTGCTCGGTCACTGGCACGAGCTTCGATTGCATGAGATAGATGATCTGCGCGCCGCTCGGCCGTACCGTGAACACGGCCTGACCGTCCTTGAGGGCGGCGAAGCTCTTCACGCTGGCAAGGGGAAGCTGTTCGGCCGTCCTGACAGCCTCGGCCGAGGTGTAGTGAAAATTGTTCGTCTTGAGGTAGGCGAGAAAGTCGCCGAATGATTTCGCTGCGGGCAGCGCGCCTTTCAGGCTGGCCACCTGCTCCGGCGTCGCTTCGATGTTCACTTCTTGCAGGTTGTAGGCGCGGCGCTCCTTGAAGAGCTCGGGATGCGCCTCGTAGTAGGCGGCAACTTCCTGCGGCGTGGGCTTGGGCGCGCCCTCGCTGATCTTGTCGATGTAGGCACGCGCGACGATCTCGCGCCGCGCCGCCTCGATCTGCTGCACCACGCGAGGCTGCCGATCGAGCTTCTGGTCGGCCGCCTGCTGGATCTCGAGCTCCTGATCGATCAGTCGCTCCAGGGTCTGCCGGCTCGCCGACGCCGCCTGCTCGGGCGGAATAGCGCCCCGTTGGCTGAGCAGGAAATTGATCTGGTGGACGGTGATCTCTTCCTTGTTCACCTTGGCGGCCGTTTGCGTGGCCGCCTTTTCCTTGTCTTTGCCGCAGCCCGTCAGCAGCGTCGCGGAGAGGGCGACGACAAGGGCGAAGAGTTGAAGTCTGCCGCCGAAAGGGGCCGCGAAAATACCGGGTTCGGATGGCGTCGTCATTGCAAATCTCACTCGTGGCCTGTGTGCGTCGCCGGCCATGCCGGGGCAACCTGCGAGTGTATTGCGCGACACAATGAGCGGGTTTGCATTCCCGTGCAAAGTGCTCGGCCGCGAGTCTTATCCATCCTCGGGCGCCGCGGCCAGAAGCAGGCACCGGATGTGGCGTCGTCATCGCCCGCCTTGACATATCTGAGCTTCGTTAACCTTCTTGCCTGAAGTCCTACAAATACCCCCCTGTTCCGGGGGTTTGCGGACCACGACCGGAGGCATTCAATCGCATCCCTGCGGTCGCCGTGCTGTCTGTCGATACGAACGTTCTATCTGGAGCACCCATGAAATCCCATCGTCTTCTGAACACCCGCGTCGTTGCCATTGCAGCCGGTGCAGTTTTGGCCGCAGCCTCCGGGGCGGCGAACGCCCTCGAGACGACGTTCATCGGCTATACCGACGGCTGCTTTGCCGTGTCGCCGGCGACGGCCTGCTCGCCAACGGCTAACCCCGCCGATCAGAGCACGACCCTCGCGGGCAGTGGCCTGACGTTCACCGATTCGAATTTCAACGTCACCACGGCCGGCGGCTTCGTTTCGATCGGGACTGCACCGGCATCGCCGGATCGCAACAACCTCGGCTCGTTCGCTCTGTCGAATGCACCCTTTGTGTACAACGGGCAGCACTTCGATCTGCTCGCCAGCTTCACGGCACCCCCGGGAACGACGCCCGGGCAAGTTCTCTTCACCGATCTGTTGACCGGTACGGTCGACGCGACGGGCGGCGGCGTGTTTCTGGATTTCGACAACACGCCAAAGCATTTCACTTTCGGCTCCGGCAGCAGCGCCGGCAGTTTCGACTTCTTCGTCAATGATCTTTCCGTCGTCCATGGCGGCAATGTCGCCGTCACAGGGACGATCACTTCGCAGGTGTCCGCAGTTCCCGAGCCCGAGACTTATGCGCTCTTCATGGCTGGACTGGCC
>JALYSL010000321.1 GCA_030854825.1 Pseudomonadota bacterium | reverse complement strand
GCGAGAAGCCGATCGCGACCAACCTCGCCGAGGCGGTCGAGGTCGCGCGCCTCGCGCAGGCCTCGGGTCTCAAGCACGGCGCCGTGCAGGACAAGCTGTTCCTGCCCGGCCTGCGCAAGCTCGACATGTTGCGCCGCGCCGGCTTCTTCGGCCGCATGCTCTCGCTGCGGCTCGAGTTCGGCTACTGGGTGTTCGAGGGCGACCTGCAGCCGATCCAGCGGCCGTCATGGAACTACCGCAGCGAGGACGGCGGCGGCATGATCCTCGACATGATGTGCCACTGGCGCTACGTGCTCGACAACCTGTTCGGCAAGGTGAAGTCGGTGTCGTGCCTGGGTGCCACGCACATCCCGAAGCGCTGGGACGAAGCCGGCCAGCCCTACGAGGCGACCGCCGACGACGCCGCCTACGCCACCTGCGAGCTCGAAGGCCACGGTGGCGAGCCCGTCGTCGCGCAACTGACGATGTCGTGGGCGACGCGGGTGCGGCGCGACGACCTCGTCACCTTCAGCGTCGACGGCACCGACGGCTCGGCCGTGGCCGGCCTGCAAAGCTGCAGTGCGCAGTCGAAGGTAGCGACGCCGCGACCGGTGTGGAATCCCGACGAGAAGCAGATGATGAATTTCTTCGACCAGTGGCAGAAGATTCCCGACACGCAGGTCTACGAGAACGGCTTCAAGCTCCAGTGGGAGCACTTCATCCGTCATGTCGCCGAGGACGCGCCGTACCGCTGGACGCTCGAGGAAGGGGCCAAGGGCGTGCAGCTTGTCGAGGCGGCGCTGGCGAGCTGGCAGGAACGCCGCTGGGTCGACGTGCCGGCGCTCGCCCTCTGACCCCCCGAAGGCACGCCATGACAATCTCGCTGCGCTTGCCGACGGCCGATGGCCGGATAGAGAACTATCGCCTGCGCCACGCGAGCGTGCGTGCCGTGCCGGCGCATCCGTCATGCTTCGATCGCGTCGCCTACTCGGCCGCGCACGTCGTCGCCGACCCTCGCGTGGCGACTGACCCGTGGCTCGCGGCGTCGCTCGACTGGGACGCGACGATCGGCTACCGGCGGCATCTCTGGTCGCTCGGGCTCGGCGTCGCCGAAGCGATGGACACGGCGCAGCGCGGCATGGGCCTCGACTGGCCGACCTCGCTCGAGCTGATCCGGCGCACGCTCGATGCCGCCAAGGACGTGCCCGGCGCGCTCGTCGCGTCCGGTTGTGGCACCGATCATCTCGCCGTCGATGCAGCGCGCAACGTCGACGACGTGATCCACGCCTACGAAACCCAGATGGCAGCGATCGAGAAGCTCGGCGGCAAACTCATCGTCATGGCGAGCCGGGCGCTGGCCCGCGTCGCCGCCGGCCCGGGCGACTACGAGCGCGTCTACGACCGCCTTCTCGCGCAATCGAAGCAGCCGGTAATCCTGCACTGGCTCGGCGACATGTTCGACCCGGCGCTGGCGGGGTACTGGGGCAACCACGACGTCGATCGCGCGATGGACACGGCGCTCGGAGTCATCGCCGCCAACCCGGGCAAGGTCGACGGCATCAAGATCTCGCTGCTCGACAAGGAAAAGGAGATCGCGATGCGCCGGCGTCTCCCGGCTACCGGAGGGCCTGACGGCCTGGGCGTGCGCATGTACACCGGCGACGACTTCAACTACGCCGAGCTGATCGCCGGCGACGGCGTCGGCGCGGCGAGCAACCAGCGGCAGAGCGACGCCTTGCTCGGCATCTTCGACGCGATCGCGCCGACGGCGAGCGCGGCCCTCGCAGCCCTCGCGGAAGACGACACGCAACGCTTCCACGCCATCCTGGCGCCCACCGTGCCGCTGTCGCGCCACATCTTCCAGGCGCCGACGCGCTTCTACAAGACAGGCATCGTCTTCCTCGCCTGGATCAACGGGCACCAGTCGCATTTCACGATGGTCGGCGGCCAGCAGGGCGCGCGCGGAGTCCTGCATTTCGCCGAGGCATTCCGGCTCGCCGATGCGGCTGGCCTCATCGAGCAACCCGACCTCGCCGTCGCGCGCATGAAGCATCTGCTCGCGCTGCACGGCATCGACGGCTGAGCACCACACCGATGCGCGATTTCTCGGCCGACCATCGCTGGCTCTCGATCAACACCGCGACGCTGCGCGGCGCCGGCCCGCTCGACGTCATCATCGACGCCTGCGCCCGGCACGGCATCCGCGCCATCTCGCCCTGGCGCGACCAGGTCGCCGGCATCGGCCTGGCACGCACGGCCGAGCTCGTGCGCAGC
>JALYSL010000312.1 GCA_030854825.1 Pseudomonadota bacterium | reverse complement strand
GCCTGGGACGTGCTGGCGACGATGACGCCGCCGGAGTACTCGCAGATGCGGCCTTCGCTGGCTTCGAGCAGCGGCTTTCAGAGCTGGCAGTACCGGATGATCGAGTTCCGCCTCGGCAACAAGAACGTGGCGATGCTGAAGCCGCATGCACATCGGCCCGACCTTCTCGAGCGCGTCCGGGCCGCGTACGACGAGCCGTCGCTCTACGACGAAGCGCTGCGCCTGCTGGCACGCCGCGGCCTGCCCGTGCCGCCGGGCAACGTCGAGCGGAATTGGGCCGAGCCTCACGTCGCGAGCGATAGTGTGGAGCAGGCCTGGTTGATCGTCTATCGCAGCCCCGAGGCCTACTGGGACCTCTATCAGCTCGGCGAAGAGCTGACCGATCTCGAAGACACGTTTCGCCTCTGGCGATTCCGCCACGTGACGACGGTCGAACGCATCATCGGCTTCAAGCGCGGCACCGGCGGCACGAGCGGCGTGAGCTATCTGCGCAAGATGCTCGACGTCGTGCTGTTCCCCGAGATCTGGAAGCTGCGCACCGATCTCTAGCGCCGCATCGGCCCGGGCGCACTGACTCGCGACCGGGATCGGCGCAGCTCAGGCGGACGCGAGCGCCTGGCGCACGAAGTCGAGCCGATCCTGGCCGAAGTACATCGCCCCGCCGACGAAGAACGTCGGCGCACCGAACACGCCCCGTGCCACCGCCTCTTCCGTCGTCGCGATCAACCTCGCCTTGACTTCGGGATCGGCGGCGAGCGCGGCGAACGCCTCGGCATCGAACCCGGCACCGGCGAGTGTGCGACCGAGCACCTCGGGGTCACCGAGGTTGACGGGCTCTTCCCACATCGCCCGATGCACGACCTCGACGTAGCGGTCGAAGTTCTCCGGGCGACGCATCTGCAGGCCGGTGGCGATGCGCATCAGCGTCAGCGTGTTGATCGGAAAATGCGAGTTGTGCCTGAACGGCACGGCGTAACGCGCCGCCCAGCGGGCGATGTCCTCGTTCATCCAGCGGCCCTTGGCCGGCACGCTGACCGGGCTGGCGTTGCCGGTCGCCTTGAAGACGCCGCCGAGCAGCATCGGCCGCCAGACGATTTCGGCGCCGGCCGCGGCGGCGATCCTGGGCAGCTGGGTCCAGGCGAGGTACGACGTCGGGCTGCCGAAGTCGAAGAAATACTCGACGCGCTTGTCTCGCTCGCTCATGGAGTTCACCACGTTTCCATCCAGGGCCTGAGGTCGAGCTCGTGGGTCCACGCGCTCCTGGCCTGGTGGTGCAGGTTCCAGTAGTTCTCGGCGATCGCGTCGGGCTCGAGGATGCCGGCTTCGGCCTTCTTCGCATAGCGCTCGGGAAAATTCTCGGCGATGAACGGGGTATCGATCGCGCCGTCGATGACGACGTGGGCAACGTGAATGCCCTTCGGCCCGATCTCGCGCGCCATGCTTTGCGCCAGCGCCCGCAGCGCATGCTTGGCGCCGGAACAGGCCGAGAACCCCGCCGAGCCGCGCACGCTCGCCGTCGCGCCGGTAAATATGATCGTGCCGTGGCCGCGCTCGAGCATCGCCCGGGCGACCTCGCGGCCCATCAGGAAGCCGCCGAGCGCGCCCATCTCCCAGACCTTGCGATAGACGCGCTCGGTCGTCTCGAGGATGCCGAAGCGCACGTTGGCGCCGACGTTGTAGACGGCGACCTCGATCGGCGCGATCTCGCGCTCGATGTGAGCAACCAGCGTCTCGACGTCGACTTCCTTCCTCGCGTCGGAGGCGAAGCCGTGCGCTTCGCCGCCGTCGGCCTGGATCTGCGTCACCAGCGGCTCGAGCTTGTCGGCCGTGCGCCGCGTGACGCAGGCGACGAAACCCTCCCTGGCGAAGCGCCGGGCGATGGCGCCACCGGTCGAGTCGCCCGCGCCGATGACGAGAATCGCTTTCCTGTCGTTCACTCGTTTCCTCCTCGTGGCATGCGGCAAGTTACGGACTGTGCATCAAGGCCGCCGCGACTTCATTGTGGCAAACCGCTTGTCTGACGCGCGCCCGCTGAGCCCCGCTTCGTCTTCGGCGGCTCGGCGATTCGCGGCCGGCGTCGCTGCTCGATGACTGCGACGGCGTGAGCACACGCTCGGCAACGCTTCATCAGTATTCACCCTATAGGCGCTAGCCGGAATAGACGAGGTGTCGTCGCACTCCTATCGTCCCACCTTGCCGCCCGCTCGTCGGCGTGCGCAAAGAACGACAACGAGACTGGCCCAAGCCAGCCCGCAACGACAACCGAATCAAGGAGACCACCATCGTGACATCAGCCGCAGCCGAACGCATCCCCGGTATATCGGAAGACACGGGCATCCTGGCAAAGGAACGCACGGTCGCCGCGCCCGGCTTCAACCGGTGGCTGGTGCCGCCGGCCGCCTTGGCGATCCACCTCTGCATCGGGATGGCCTACGGCTTTTCCGTGTTCTGGCTGCCGCTGTCGAAAGCGATCGGCATCACCAAGTCGGTGGCCTGCCCGGCGGGCACGAACTTTTTCGACCAGCTGTTCGTCACCAACTGCGACTGGAAGATCGCCACGCTGGGCTGGATGTTCACCTTGTTCTTCGTCTTCCTCGGCCTGGCAACGGCCGTTTGGGGCGGCTGGCTCGAGCACGTCGGCCCACGCAAGGGCGGCGTGGTGGCGGCGGTGTTGTGGTGCGGCGGCCTGGCGATATCGGCCATCGGTATCCACCTGCATCAGTTCTGGATCATGATCCTCGGCTCGGGCGTGATCGGCGGCATCGGCATCGGCCTGGGCTACATCAGCCCAGTGAGCACGCTGATCAAGTGGTTTCCCGACAAGCGCGGCATGGCGACAGGCATGGCGATCATGGGCTTCGGCGGCGGCGCCATGATCGGCGCGCCGCTGGCCGCCGAGCTGATGAAGTACTTCGCGACCCCGACCGACGTCGGCGTGATGCCGACCTTCCTCGTGCTCGCGGCCGGCTATTTCGTTTTCATGATGGGCGGCGCATTCGGCTACCGGATCCCGGCATCGGGCTGGAAGCCCGAGGGATGGACGGCGCCTGCGAAGCAAGCGAGCAACGTCATGATCACGCAACGCCACGTCAGCGTGAAGAAGGTGTGGGGCATTCCACAGTTCTGGCTGGTGTGGCTGGTGCTCACCATGAACGTCAGCGCCGGGATCGGCGTGATCGGCATGGCCAGCCCGATGCTGCAGGAAGTATTCGGCGGCAGTCTGATCGGCGTTGCGAAGAAGTTCGGCGAGCTCGACAAGACGCAGCTCACGGCGATCGCCGGCGTCGCCGCCGGGTTCGCGGCGCTACTGAGCCTGTTCAACATCGCCGGCCGCTTCGCCTGGGCGAGCCTTTCTGACAAGATCGGCCGCAAGACCACGTATTCGGTCTTCTTCATCCTAGGCGGCATCCTTTACGCCAGCATTCCCGGCAGCGCAGCGGCTGGCAGCTTGCTGCTGTTCGTCTTCGCGGTATGCATCATCCTCAGCATGTACGGCGGCAGCTTCTCGACGGTGCCGGCCTACCTCGCCGATCTGTTCGGCACGCAGAACGTCGGCGCCATCCACGGCCGGCTGCTGACGGCGTGGTCGACTGCCGGCATCCTGGGCCCGGTGATCGTCAACTACATGCGCGAGTACCAGCTGGGCCTCGGCCTGCCGCGCGCGCAGGTCTACAACCAGACCATGTACATCCTGGTGGGGCTGCTCGTCATCGGCCTGATCTGCAACCTGCTGATCCGTCCGCTCGCCAACAAGTGGTTCATGACAGACGCCGAGCTCGAAGACGAACAGCGCATCGCCCACGATCGGGCGGTGGCCAACGCGGTGGGCTCGGGCTCCGCGGCGTACCACCGCTCGAGCCCTGTCATCGTCTTCCTGGCCTGGGCGGCCGTTGGCCTGCCGCTGGCATGGGGCGTCTATCGCACGCTGATCAGCGCGAGCACTTTTTTCCATTGAGCAAACGGCGTCACCGCAAGAACAGAATGGAACTGCCATGACACGCACACCAAGATCGCCTGGTCGTCGCCGTCTTCTCGCCGCCGGGCTCGGAACCGTTGCCGGTATCGGGGCCTTCCGTTCCGCAACGGCCCAGGAAACGTTCGAACAGCCGTTCGCGAACGGCGAGCGGCGCCTGGCCGCCTTCCCGGAGAAGCGGCCCCTGATCGTCATCACCTCGCGGCCACCCCAGCTCGAGACACCCATGGAGGTATTCAATGAGGGCATCCTGACGCCGAACGACGCGTTCTTCGTGCGCTATCACAACGCCGGCATTCCAACCTCAATCGACCCCGACACGCACGTCATCAAGATCGGCGGCAGCGCGACCGGCAAGCCGTACGAGTTGAGCCTCGCTGACCTGAAGTCGAAATTTCGGCCGGTCGAAATGGTGGCCGTGAATCAGTGCTCGGGTAACAGCCGCGGCTATTTCAACCCGCGGGTCACCGGTGGTCAGTCGGGCAACGGCACAATGGGCAATGCCCGCTGGGTGGGCGTGCCGCTGAAGGAAGTGCTGGCCCGGGCGGAGCTGAAGAACTCGGCGCACCAGGTCACTTTCGACGGGCTCGACAACGCGCTCTTCGGCGGCGGTGATTTCGTCAAGGCACTGAGCGTTGACCAGGCGATGGATCCCGACGTGCTCATCGCCTGGAAGATGAACGGCACCGACATTCCGATGCTCAATGGCTTTCCGGTGAAGCTGATCGTTCCCGGCTACTACGGCACCTACTGGGTCAAGCATCTGTCGCAGATCAACGTGATCGACAGCGAGTTCGACGGCTTTTGGTACAAGCCGGCGTACCGCATTCCCGACAACGATTGCGCCTGCGTCGCGCCCGGCACGGCACCCGCCTCGACGCGACCGATCGGCCGATTCAACGTGCGCTCGTTCGTCACATCGCTACGCAACGGCCAGCGCATCCGCACCGGCGCCAACACCGTCGTACGAGGCATCGCCTTCGACGGCGGCAAGGGCATTCGCGACGTCGGCGTCTCGATCGATGGCGGTCAGACGTGGCGCAGCGCCTTCCTGGGCGAGGACATGGGGCGCTACTCGTTCCGCGAATTCACGTTTGCCTTCACGCCGGACAAGGCCGGCGTCTACGACATCCGCAGCTGTGCATGGAGCCGCGACGGCGTGGGCCAACCGACCACCGCGGTCTGGCAACCGGCGGGCTACATGCGCAACGTCATCGAGTCGGTCACGGTCACCGCGGCCTGAACGGAAGGCAGGCCATGACAAGGAACCTTCGTCTAGCAACGGGCGCCGCGGTGCTCGTCTTCGCAACTGCCTTCGCCGTCGCCGCGCCCAAGAGCATCACGCTGCCGCCGGACGTTGCCGTCTTGCGGCCGAGCCCGTTGCCCGGCTACGCCAAGGCGCAGACCGACTGCCTCACCTGCCACTCTGCCGAGTACATGCTCATGCAGCCGCCCAATGCCGGGCGGCCGTATTGGGACGCCATGGCAAAGCGAATGAAAGTCGTGTTCAAGGCGCCCTTCGACGAAGCCGACATTCCGGCCATCGTCGACTATCTCTCGGCAACCTACGGCAACCAGAAGCCTTAAGCGGCGTCGCCGTTGCCGTTCGGATGTAGGCGGCAGTCGGCGTCAGGCACTCCGGCACTTCGTATGTCTGCTCTCGCAACCTTCATCGAACAGGCTACCGAGCACACGCGCGGTCACTCCGATCCTGCCGATTGCGTGCTCGCCCTCGCTCCGTTGATGCTGGCTCTCGTCGAGCAGGCGCCGACGTTTCTCGAGCCGCAGCACTATCGCAGCCACCCCGAACACTATGCGCGCAATCTCGTCTATGACGCGCCAGATGCGAGCCTGTCGCTCTACACGCTCGTCTGGTCACCGGGGCAATGGACGCCGGTGCACGACCATGGCAGCTGGGGCGTGGTCGGCGTGCTTGAAGGAGTGCTCGAGGAGCGCAACTATGTGCGCCTGTCGCCGGACCGCGGGACCGATGAAGGCATCCGTCTCGTGCGCGGCGGGGTCATCCTGCTGGGGCACGGCGCGATCACCAGCTTTGTGCCAAACCCCGACCACATTCACGTCACCGGCGTGCCACCCGAGCGGTCTCGCGCGGTCAGCTTGCATCTGTACGGTCGCATGATGAACAGCTTCAACACCTATGACGTTGCCGCCGGCACACGCCAGCGCGTGAACGTCGAGCACAACGAGAGTTAGGTCCAACCTTTCCATCGAGCGGACACCCACGAGGCCAGTTCGAGAGGGCCTTCTCCGCTGCCGGAGCCACTTCGGCTTCCTCATTTTTCACCCATGGAAAGTCGCAGCGTGGAAGTTCTTCGCAGCGCAGCCGCCGAGCTATCGTCACCTGGTCATCTGGCGCATCGTCGGCTCGAAGCGAGTCGATACACGCAGCGCCCGTCTGGCCAAGCTCATAGCGGCTTCGAAGAACGGAAAACGCCTGTGAGCGAGTACCCGTGGCTTCAGCCTTCGGTCGGGCGGCGCTATGCTGGCGCGAAACGGTGAACCTTCTCTCCACGATGGCATTCGCACATGCAACCTGGCGCGCGCACCCCTTCGAGAAGAGGCGCAACTACCTGGCGAAGAAATCGTTCGATGCATTCCTGTCGGGCCGCTTCGTCGCCGGAAGGCAGTACGTCTTTCTGGATGTTGGCTATAGCCACTACGACGCCTGCTCTGTCTTCCAGTTCAAGGAAGTTGGCTCGCCCATCGAGCTGTCTTGGTGGTGGTCTGAGGACGACGATGATTCGGAGTGTCTGGAACGTTTCGAGCAAGTCGGCCAGGCCAGTGGCGAGCGCCTTGTCTCGAGCAGACGCTCGGGTGAATGATCGAAGTGAGATTCGTGTCTTCGTCCTGCCTTCGGCGCCGTCGCCTGATGTTGCACCGACGAATGGCGAGCTTGGCCATGTTCGAACTCACCGTACCGCCGGCCTCGAACGTTGCGCCCCAGCACAGCCATACCGATAACGAAGAGATCGTCTATGTCCTGAAGGCACGCTTCGCTACACCGTTGGCGCCGATAGGCGAGATCTCACGCCCGGCCAGACCATGCAGACGCCAAAGGGAACCGTTCACGGCTTCTCCAACCCCTTTGGCAGCGTCGCTCGCGCACTGTTCCGTGTTCGCCTTGCGGGCCGAGCTGGTTCTGCTGCTCGGCATCGTGCTTTTCGCCAGCCTCATGGCGCGAGGCGTGAGGCCTTGAGATGGCTGACCTCCTCATGACATCCATCTGGAAGCGACCTGTCTCGGTCGAAGTGCTGACCGCACTACACGTCGATACGACAGTGGCCCATCTCGGCATAGAGTTTCTGGAGGTCGGCGCCGACTTCATACGCGCTCGAGCTCCCGTCGACACGCGCACGCGTCAGCCGATGGGCATATTGCACGGCGGCGTCTCCGTCTTGCTTGCCGAAACTCTCGGCTCCTGCGGGGCAGCGTGTGCCTCGCCGGCCGAGCATCGGGCGGTTGGCCTCGACATCAACGCCAATCATCTCCGTAGCGTTTCTGACGGTTGGGTGACCGGCACCGGCCGCCCGGTACACATTGGACGTACCACTCACGTGTGGCAAATCGAGCTCACGAACGAGAGGGGTCAGCTGACCTGCGTGTCGCGCATCACCATGGCCATACTTGCGCCGTCGAAGTGAGCTGCTGCAGAGAGACCCAACGACCTGCCGCTCAGATCCAAGCCAGATCCCATGAATGAGATCGAGACGCCTCGCCTGGTGCTGGAGCCCCTTGTCATAGCTCACGCTGCTGCCATGTTCGAGGTCCTTCGCGAACCCCTCCTTTACAAGTATCTGGACTACCCACCGCCTGCATCGGTGGACCATGTTCGGGATTCCTATGCGAGGCTGGAGGCGAGGGCGTCGCCCGACGGCAGTCAAGG
>JALYSL010000289.1 GCA_030854825.1 Pseudomonadota bacterium | reverse complement strand
GACCTGCGCAGCGCCGACTTTCCAGTGCACGTCGTCCATTTCATCGAGCACCATGGGCGCGATGCCGGTGACCCAGAGCACGACCGCGACCCAGGCCAGCCACGAGATGCTTCGCTCGACCGTGCGCACCCAGCTGACGCGAGGGAACGTTCGCGTCAGGACGCGCACGAAAAGGCGCAGGACGACCAACGAGATCAGGATGGGAATGGCGACACGAAAGACCGCCGGCTTGATCGTCGTCTCGAGAGCGACGCGGGCGATGTAGGCGAAGACGAGCGCGAGCACCGGAAAGAACACGCCATCGACGATGCGGTTGCCGAACCAGACCGAGTCGGCCGGCGCGGAGCGGCCGCGCAACAGTCGAACCACGGCCCAGGCGGCGAACAGGCAGAGCGCCAGGATGGCGAGCTCTGCGGCTGCGCCCGGCTGGGTGAGATCGAGGAGGAGCTGGTCGAGCTCGCGGATGTCGAAGCGGTGGATCACCATCGGCACCTGCCTCGCAGTGCCGGCGACATCGTCGGTCCCGAACCTCTCACGCGGCCGTCAGCACGCGCAGATGCGCGGCGACGCTGCGCGCGAGCGCGCCGAGGTTGTAGCCGCCTTCGAGACACGAGACGATTCGGCCCTGCGCATGCTTGTCGGCGACGGCCTTGACGCGCTCCGTTATCCAGGTGTAGTCGGCTTCGACCAGGCCGAGCTGGCCGAGCTCGTCGTCGCGATGCGCATCGAACCCGGCCGAGACGAAGATCATCTGCGGCGCGAACGCGTCGAGCCGCTCCATCCAGTTGGCCTCGATCAGGTCGCGAATCTGCGGACCGCGCGTGTACGGCGGCACCGGCACATTGATCATGTTGGTGCCCATCGGCACGGCGCCGCTGCCGGGATAGAGCGGGTGCTGGAAGATGCTGACCATCAAGACGCGCTCGTCGCCGGCGATGATGTCTTCGGTGCCGTTGCCGTGGTGCACATCGAAGTCGACGATCGCCACGCGCTCGAGGCCGCGCACGTCGAGCGCATGGCGCGCGGCGATGCAGACGCTGTTGAGGAAACAAAACCCCATCGCCTGGTCGCGCGTGGCGTGGTGGCCAGGCGGGCGCACCGAGCAGAAGGCGTTGTCGGCGTTGCCATCGAGCACCGCGTCGGTGGCCGCGACCGCCGCACCGGCTGCACGCAGCACGGCGGCCAGCGTGCCGGGCCCGGCGATCGTGTCGGCGTCGATGGCGCGGCGCCGGCCTTGCGACTCCACATGTTCGAGCACGTCGCGCAATTCGCCGACGAAGCGGCTCTCGTGTGCGAGGTTGACGTCGCTCTCGGCGACCAGCGGCGCCTCGCGCCGGTCGAGCGCCGCATTGAGGCCGGAAGCGATCAGGTAATCGTCGATGGCGTCGAGCCGGCCCGGGCACTCGGGGTGTCCCGGGCCCATGTCGTGGCCGCGGCAATCGGGGTGGCTGTAGAAGGCCGTCGTCATGGCATTGCGATGTGAAGTTTTCTAGTAAGGTCGCCGCATGAGTCGACTTCTTGCCGCCCAGCTCGCCGATCTCGTCGGCCAGATTAGCACGATCATCGTCGGCAAGCGGCCGCAGATCGAAGACTGCGTCGCCTGCGTGCTCGCCGGGGGGCACCTGCTGATCGAGGACGTTCCGGGGGTCGGCAAGACGACGCTCGCGCATGCAATTTCGGTGTCGCTGGGTCTTCGATTTTCGCGAACTCAATTCACCGCCGACCTGATGCCTTCGGATCTGATCGGCGTCAGCGTCTACGAGCGGAGTAAGGAAGCGTTCGTTTTTCACGCCGGCCCGATCTTCGCGCACGTGCTCCTCGCTGACGAGATCAACCGTGCCGGGCCGAAGACGCAAAGCGCCCTGCTCGAGGCGATGGAAGAGCACCAGGTGACCGTCGAAGGCGAGACACGCGCCCTGCCGGCGCCCTTCTTCGTCATCGCGACGCAGAACCCGACCGATCAGATCGGCACCTATCCGCTGCCCGAGTCGCAGCTCGATCGCTTCTTGATGTGCATCACGCTCGGCTACCCCGATCGGAAGAGCGAGCGCGAATTGCTGGCCGGCGGCGATCGCCGCGAAGCGATCACCAAGCTGCGACCGGTGATGACGCCGGCCGAGCTGATCGAGGCTCAGCGAACCGCGCAGTCCATGCACGCATCGGACGCGCTGCTCGACTACCTGCAGGCGCTCATCCAGGCGACGCGCTCCGGCGCCTGGTTCGTCGAAGGCCTGTCGCCACGCGCCGGCATTGCGGTGCTGCGGGCGGCGCGGGCGCGTGCGCTCCTCGGCGGCCGCGACTACGTCGCACCCGACGACGTGCAGTACGTGCTGCCGCAGACGATCGCGCATCGCCTGATCCCGGTCGCCGGCGCCGGGCGCGGCCGCGTCGAGCAAGTGCGCGCGATGATCGAGGCCGTGCCACTGCCGTGAGCCCTCCGCACGGTCGCTCCGAAGCGGGGCTGGCACCTTTGGGCGCGGCAGCGCGCGGCGCCTGGAATGTGCCGTCGTTCGTTGCGGCGATGAACCCTGCGGCGTTCACGCGGGCGCGGTTTCGCCGCTGGTGGCAGTCGCGCCTGCCACGCACCGACACGCAAACGCTGACCCAGGGCAACGTCTACATCCTGCCGACGCGTGCGGGCTGGATGTTCGGCCTGACTCTGCTCGTGCTGCTCCTCGCCTCGATCAACTACCAGCTCAATCTCGGCTACATCCTGACGTTCCTGCTTGCCGGCAGCGGCGTGGTCTCGATGCACATCACGCACGCCACCTTGCGCGGCCTGACGCTGCACTTGCGCCCGGTCTCGCCGACCTTCGCCGGCGATCCGGCCGTGCTCGACATCGTCATGACCAGCCCGAGCACGGCCCGTTTCGGCATCGGCCTGCGCGTCCTCGAAGCGCCGGTGGCGACGCTCACCTGGCTCGACGTCCCTCCCGGCGGCCAGGCGACCTCGCACGTCACGTTCGTGCCGGCACGGCGCGGCCGCCACGACGTTCCCACCTTGAGTGCGGAAACCCGCTTTCCGCTCGGCCTGTTTCGCGCCTGGACGGTCTGGCGACCCGCGGCGAAGCTGCTCGTCTACCCGAAGCTCGAAGTCGGCGCACCGGCCTTGCCCGCGGCGCGGTCGGTCCCTGGCGGCCCGACCACCTCGCGGCGCAGCGAAGGCGGTGAAATCGAGGGCGTACGCGCCTATCGCCGCGGCGATCCGCTCAAGCTGATCGCCTGGAAGAAGGCGGCGCAATCGCTCGAGACCGGCGCCGAGCTGGTCAGCCGTGACACCAGCGTGTCGGCGCGCCACGAACTTTGGCTCGACTGGGCCGCGTGCGCAGCCCTGGCGCCGGAAGAGCGGCTGTCGCGGCTGGCGACATGGGCGATCGCCGCCACCCGCGCCGGCACCGACTTCGGTCTGCGCCTGCCCGGTGTCGAGATCTCTCCTTCGAGCGGCGAGGCGCAGCAACGGCAGTGCCTCGAGACCCTGGCCTTGTGGAGCTGACGCCGCGATGACCACGACGACGCTGCATCGGCGCGCCGGGTTGCCGCACTGGCC
>JALYSL010000252.1 GCA_030854825.1 Pseudomonadota bacterium | reverse complement strand
GCTTGAGCGCATCGAGGTCGAACGCATCTTGCAGCGTCGTCTCGTTCTTTGCCTGCATGGGGGCCCGGCCGCCCTTGTCGCTGGTGCTGAAGAAGAGCGGCTCGATAAGATCGAAGTCGCCCTCGGCCTGCATGCGCTCGAGCAGCACCGAGCCCACCATGCCCCGCCATCCAATCAGACCCGTGAGTTCCATCGCCCTGCCCTGCCTTGAAGTGATCTGTCTGACTTCGGTTCCGCCGGGCCGTCAGGCCGGGGAAAAGGCGTGACGAACCGGCAGCTTTCTAGCTCTTGGTGATCGCCGTCTTTTGGTTGGCGAGTGCGGCCACGACCGCGTCGCCCATCTGCCGCGTGCCGACCTTCTTGCACCCTTCGGACCAGATGTCGGCCGTGCGCAAGCCCGAGGCGAGGACGGCCTGCACCGCCTGCTCGATACGAGCGGCGGCCTCGGGCTGGTTGAGGGAGAAGCGAAGCATCATGGCAGCGGACAAGATTGTAGCCAGCGGATTCGCGAGATCCTTGCCGGCGATGTCGGGGGCGCTGCCGTGGCTCGGCTCGTAGAGGCCCTTGCCATTGGCGTCGAGCGAGGCCGAAGGCAACATGCCGATCGAGCCGGTGAGCATCGCTGCTTCGTCGGACAGGATGTCGCCGAACATGTTGCCGGTGACGACGACGTCGAAGCTCTTCGGCGCCCGCACCAGCTGCATCGCCGCGCTGTCCACGTACATGTGGTCGAGCTTCACATCGGGATATTGCGCATGCACTTCGGTGACGACGTCCTTCCAGAAATGGAAGGTCTCCAGCACGTTGGCCTTGTCGACGCTGGTGAGCCGCTTGCCGCGCTTTTGCGCGGCGCGAAAGGCGACGTGGGCGATGCGTTCGATCTCGGGGCGCGTGTAGCGCATCGTGTCGAAGGCTTCTTCGGCGCCGGCGAAGACACCGTCGGGCGAAGCGCGGCGGCCGCGCGGCTGGCCGAAGTAGATGTCGCCGGTGAGCTCGCGAATGATGAGGATGTCGAGGCCGGCGACAAGCTCGGGCTTGAGGCTGGACGCGCCGGTCAGCTCGGCATAGCAGATCGCCGGGCGGAAGTTGGCGAACAGGCACAGCTCCTTGCGCAGGCCGAGGATCGCCTGCTCCGGGCGCAAAGCTCGTTCGAGCTTGTCGTATTTCCAGTCGCCGACGGCGCCGAACAAGACGGCGTCGGCCGCCTTCGCGAGCGCCAGCGTCGATTCGGGCAACGGTTGACCGTGCGCCTGGTAGGCGGCGCCACCGACCAACGCGTGCTCGGTTTCGAAGCGAAGATCGAGCGCAGCGAGAACGCGCTCGGCCTGGGCGACGATTTCCGTGCCGATGCCGTCACCCGGCAGGACGGCGATCTTCATCGGATCGTCGCACCGAGCCAGGGCTGCTTGAGCAGGCGCTCGGCCTCGAACGACTTGATTGTCTCGGCGTGACGCAAGGTCAGCGCGATGTCGTCGAAGCCGCCGAGCAGGCAGTACTTGCGAAACGGCTCGACCTCGAAGCCGATCGTCTCGCCCCCCGGCCGCACCACCACCTGCCGCTCCAGGTCGATCGTGAGCCGATAGCCGATGAAGGCCGCCGCTTCGTCGAACAGCGAGGTCATCTGGAACTCGCTCAGCACGATCGGCAGAAGACCGTTCTTGAAGCAGTTGTTGAAGAAGATGTCGGCATAGCTGGGCGCCAGAATGGCGCGAAAGCCGAATTGCTGCAGCGCCCATGGCGCGTGCTCGCGCGAGGAGCCACAGCCGAAATTCTTGCGCGCCAGAAGGACCGACGCGCCGCGATAGCGAACCTGGTTCAGCACGAAGTCGGGGTTCGGCCGGCGCGACGCCGGGTCTTGCCCCGGCTCGCCGTGATCGAGGTAGCGCCACTCGTCGAACAGGTTCGGGCCGAAGCCCGACTTCTTGATCGACTTCAGAAATTGTTTGGGGATGATCGCGTCGGTGTCGACGTTCTCTCGGTCGAGCGGCGCCACGAGACCGGTGTGGACCGTGAAGGGCGTCATGCGAGGCGCCTCACATCGACGAAGTGGCCTTCGATGGCGGCGGCCGCGGCCATCGCCGGACTGACGAGATGGGTGCGGCCGCCGGCGCCCTGGCGGCCTTCGAAATTGCGGTTGCTCGTCGACGCGCAGCGCTCCCCGGGCTCGAGCCGGTCGGCGTTCATGGCCAGGCACATCGAGCAGCCGGGCTCGCGCCATTCGAAACCCGCACCGCGAAATATCGCGTCGAGCCCTTCCTGCTCGGCCTGCTTCTTCACGAGGCCCGAGCCGGGCACGACCATCGCCAGCTTGACGTTGGCGGCGACGCGGCGGCCCGAGTGCCGGACGACCGCCGCCGCCTCGCGCAGGTCCTCGATGCGGCCGTTGGTGCACGAGCCGATGAAGACCTTGTCGATGCGGATGTCTTCGATGCGCTGGTTCGGCTCGAGCGCCATGTATTTCAGCGCCCGCTCCATCGCGTCGCGCTTGCCGGCATCCTTCTCGCGATCGGGGTCGGGCACGCGATCCTCTACCCCGACGACCATCTCCGGCGAGGTGCCCCAGGTCACCTGCGGCACCAGGGCGCCGGCATCGAGCTCGACGATGCGATCCCAGTGCGCGTCGGCATCCGACTGCAAGGTCTTCCAGTAGCGCACCGCTACGTTCCATTCGAGACCCGCCGGCGAATACGGCCGGCCCTTGACATAGGCGATGGTCGTCTCGTCGACGGCGACCAGACCGGCGCGCGCCCCCGCTTCGATCGCCATGTTGCAGACGGTCATGCGACCTTCCATCGACAAGGCACGAATCGCCGGGCCAGCGAACTCGATCGTGTAGCCGGTGCCGCCGGCCGTGCCGATCTTGCCGATGACGGCGAGCACGATGTCTTTCGCCGTGCAGCCGCGCGGCAGCTTGCCTTCGACACGCACCAGCAGGTTCTTCGCCTTCCTCGCCAGCAGCGTCTGCGTCGCCAGCACGTGCTCGACCTCGCTGGTGCCGATGCCGTGCGCCAGCGCGCCGAAGGCGCCGTGCGTCGAAGTGTGCGAGTCGCCGCAGACGACCGTCATGCCGGGCAGCGTCGCTCCCTGCTCCGGGCCGATGATGTGGACGATGCCCTGACGCAGGTCGTTCATCTTGAACTGCGTCACGCCCCAGCGGTCGCAGTTGGCGTCGAGCGTGTCGACCTGCAGCTTCGAGATCGGGTCGGCGATGCCGTGCGAGCGGTCCGTCGTCGGCACGTTGTGGTCGCTGACCGCCAGGTTGGCCGAGACACGCCAGACCTTGCGCCCAGCCTGCTCGATGCCTTCGAACGCCTGCGGGCTCGTCACCTCGTGCACGAGGTGACGGTCGATGTAGAGCAATGCCGTGCCGTCGTCCTCGGTGCGGACGACGTGCTCGTCCCAGAGCTTGTCGTAGAGGGTTCTGGCCATGTCAGGTGGCTGCTCCGGCCGGCCGCCGGGCCGCTCCCAAGTCCGGCCTGGCCCCCTCGGGGGGCAGCGAGCAAAGCGAGCGTGGGGGCTTCATGTCAGCCTCGCTTCGCGATCGGCACCACCTGGCGAGGCGCGGCGCCGGTGAAGAGCTGGCGCGGCCGGCCGATCTTGTATTCCGGGTCGGCGATCATCTCGTTGAGCTGAGCGATCCAGCCGACGGTGCGAGCCAGCGCGAAGACGGCGGTGAACAGACTCACCGGAATGCCGATGGCGCGCTGCACGATGCCCGAATAGAAATCGACGTTCGGGTAGAGCTTGCGGGCGACGAAGTACTCGTCCTCGAGGGCGATCTTCTCCAGCGCCATCGCAAGCTTGAAGATCGGGTCGTCGTGCAGGCCGAGCGCGTCGAGCACCTCGTGGCAGGTCTCGCGCATGAGCTTGGCGCGCGGGTCGTAGTTCTTGTAGACGCGGTGCCCGAAGCCCATCAGCTTGATGCCGGAATTCTTGTCCTTCACCTGCTTGACGAACTCGCCGATCTTCTCGACGCCGCCCATCTTCTGAACGTCCTCGAGCATGTTGAGCGCGGCCTCGTTGGCACCACCGTGCGCCGGGCCCCACAGGCAGGCGACGCCGGCGGCAATTGCCGCGAACGGGTTGGTGCCCGACGAGCCGCACAGGCGCACCGTCGAGGTCGAGGCGTTCTGCTCGTGGTCGGCGTGCAGGATGAAGATCCGGTCCATCGCCCGCACCAGCACCTCGTTCGGCACGTAGTCCTCGCACGGTGTGGCAAACATCATGCGCATGAAGTTGCCGGCGTAGCTGAGGGCGTTCTTCGGGTAGATGTAGGG
>JALYSL010000248.1 GCA_030854825.1 Pseudomonadota bacterium | reverse complement strand
TCGCATTCGCAGGCGAGCAACAGCTCGGCGAAACGATCGGGCCGGCGCAGGGCGTCGCAGCGCTCGAGCAGGCGCACCAGTGCGGCGGCGCCGAATTCGCCGCTGCGATGGATGTTGCCGTGCTCGCGGGCCGTGACTTCGGCGAGGGCGCGGCAGGCGTTGTCGACCCGCAGTCGCTCGCTCATGCGCCGCACCAGGGCGACGCTGCGTTCCTCGTGGCCGATATGGCGCGGCAGGGTCTCGGCCGGCGTGGTGCCTTTGCCGAGGTCGTGACCGAGGCAGGCGTAGCGAACAGGCAGGCTGGTTTGCAGGTGTGCCGCCCTGTCGATCACCATCATCAGGTGCACGCCGGTGTCGACCTCGGGATGGAAGTCGGCGCGCTGCGGCACGCCGAACAGGTGCGCCACTTCCGGCAGCACGCGCTCGAGCGCGCCGCACTGACGCAGCACCTCGAACATGCGCGAGGGCCGCGCTTCCATCAGCCCGCGCGACAGCTCGCGCCAGACGCGCTCGGGTACCAGCGCATCGACCTCGCCGCTGTCGACCATCGCCCGCATCAGCGCCTCGGTTTCAGGCGCGACGCGAAAGCCCTGGAAGCGCGCGGCGAAGCGGGCGACGCGAAGAATGCGTACCGGGTCTTCGGCAAAGGCCGGCGATACGTGGCGAAGCAGCCTGGCCGCGAGATCGCGGGCGCCGCCCCATGGGTCGATCAAGCCACCGGCCGGATCCTCGGCGATCGCGTTGATCGTCAGGTCGCGGCGCTGCAGATCCTCTTCGAGCGTGACGTCGGGCGCGGCGTGGAAGGAGAACCCGTGATAACCCGGCGCTGTCTTGCGCTCGGTTCGCGCCAGCGCGTATTCCTCCTTGGTCTCGGGATGAAGGAAGACCGGGAAATCGGCGCCCACCGCGAGGTAGCCGAGCTTGCGCAACTCGTCCGGGGTGGCGCTGACGACGACCCAGTCGCGATCGTGGACCGGCAGGCCGAGCAGGCGATCGCGCACCGCGCCGCCGACGATGTACGAGTGCATGGGCAAGCGTACCGCAGCCGGCGGGCCGCGTTCGGGCAGCCTCAGCGCTTGCGGTAGGGCTCGTCCTCGACGAGGAAATCGTGCTCGGCCAGCGCCGACTTTTCCCATTCGCGAAATGCCGGCAGCGACAGGACGCGGTCTGCGTACTCCTGCGCCGGCTTGGCCAGCGGCAAGGCGAAGGTGTGAACGCGCGAGCAGACGGGCGCGAAGAAGGCATCGGCGATGCTGAACTCGCCGAACAGAAAGGGGCCGCCGCTGGCTTCGAGGGCCTCCAGCCACATCGCGTCGATCCGCTTCAGGTCGCGCGCCGCGTCGGCGTTCTCGCGCAGCATGCGTTGGCCGACTTCCGGCAACGACGCTTCGATGTTCATGCCGAAGGTGCTGCGCAAGGCGGCGAAGCCGGAGTGCATTTCGGCGCAAAGGCTGCGCGCCCGTGCTCGGGCTCGGGCAGCGACCGGCCACAAGCGCTTCTCGGCAAAGCGCTCGGCCAGGTACTCTGCGATGGCCAGGCTGTCCCATACCGCGAAGCCGTCGTCGACGAGAAGCGGCACGCGGCCCGACGGGGCGAGCGCGAGCAGCGTCTTCTTGAAGACAGAGCTGTCGTCCCAACTGAGGCGCAGCTGCTTTTCTTCGAAGGCGATGCTGGCCTGTGTCATCAGAAGCCACGGTCGCAGTGACCACGACGAGTAATTCTTGTTGCCGATGTAGAGCTGCATGTCGTCTTCCGTTGCGAGCCGGAATGCTAGTCGCGTGCGCGGCGTCGTGAGGTGAGACTTTGGCAAGGCGGCGATGCGCGGGCCGCATCGATGGCCCGCGCCGGGCCAGGCCAAGGGGTTCCCAAGAGCGAGCCGAGGCCCGTGTCAGATCCGCCTGGCCTTGGATCGCCAGAACTCGAGGCGTTTTTCGCCCGACACGTGGCCGAGATAACGCGGTGCGATCGCTTCCAGCGGCGAAGGCTCGAGGCCGAGGCGCTCGAGCCCCGGCATCTTGCCGCTGGCGACGTTAGCGACACGCATCGAATCGATGTTGTCGCGAGACATGAGCGGCGTGCCCGGCAACATCTCCATGAAGAGCGCCTGCAGGCGGCCGAGCAGAGCGGGCAGCGCCAGCACCGGGCGGCTCGATCCGGACCATTCGCCGGCCGCGCGAGCCAGCTCCGCCAACGTATAGACGCGCGGCCCGCAGCATTCGATCGTCATGCCGATGGTCGTCGGATCGTCGATCGTGCGAACGATGGCGCTGGCCACGTCGTCGACCCAGACCGGCTGGAATCGCGCCCCGGCGCCGGCCAGCGGCAGCACCGGGAAGATCGATTGCAGTGATGCGAACAGGTTGAGGAAACGGTCGCGCTCGCCGAAGATGACGGAAGGGCGAAGGATCGTCAGATCGAGGCCGGCGGCCTTCAGCACGTCTTCGCCGCGCGCCTTCGAGCGCTGGTACCGGCTCGGCGCGTCGAGCGCGGCACCGAGCGCGCTGACGTGAACCATCCGGCGCACGCCCGCGGCCTTGCAGGCGGCAGCGAGCCGCGCCGGCAAGCGGACGTGAACGCGTTCGAACTCGGCCTCGCTGCCGTGCAGGATCGCCGCGAGATTGATGACCGCGTCGGTATCGCGGAGAAGGCGCGCCAGGTTGCCTTCGTCGTGGATATCGGCGCAGGCGATCTCGACCGTCGGCAGCAACTGGAGGTGGCGCGCGCGCGGAAAGCGTCGCGTGGCGATGCGCAGCCGGCCATCGGCGCCGCCCGAACGTTCGACCAGCGTTTCGCAGACGCTGCGACCAACGAAGCCGGTGCCGCCCAGGATGAGGAATTTGCGAAGCATGTCGAAACCGTTGGCCATGTCGGCGCGACGCGGCCGGCGAGGGTCGATTCTCGCCGACCCTTGGCTTTTGATCAGGGCAGCTCGGGGTCGACGGCCGGTGCGTTCGGATCCGGCGGCCCGACCGGCCGGCCCAGGCGGCCGCGGATTGCCGTGCCCTTGCCGCCGAGCAACGCCGCGTAGTAGGTGGCGTTGCTCAGCACTTTCTTGACGTAGTCGCGGGTTTCCGGAAACGGGATGCTCTCCGCCCAGATCGCCGCGTCGAGCAACGGGCCGCTGCGCCACTGTCGTGGCCGCCCGGGGCCGGCGTTGTAGGCGGCGGCGGCCATCGGCTGCGAGCCACCGACATCGTCGAGCACCAGCTTCAGATAGGCGTTGCCGAGCTGGAGGTTGGTTTCGCGATCGGCGATCAGGGCGGGCGTGTACGGGATGCCGATTTTTTTCGCGGTCCACTTCGCCGTGCCCGGCATCAATTGCATGAGCCCCGAGGCACCGACGCCCGATCGCGCATCCATCACGAAACGCGATTCCTGTCGGATCAGGCCGTAGATGAACGCCGGGTCGAGACCGACCGCCCGGGCTGCGGCGGCGACCTCTCGTCTGAGCGGGGTCGGAAAGCGCTGACCCATGTCGATTTCGGCCAGCGTCCGGTCGCTGGTGTTGATACAGCGATCCCACACCTCGTTGTCGCAAGCGAGTTGCGCCGCGGCGAGCAACTCGCGGTCGCTCATGCGGCGGATCGAAAAATTCCATTCGCGCACGCCTTCGCCGCGCAAGCCGATGGCGATTAAAGTCAAGGCCCGTTGCAGACCCGGCTGGGCCGCTGCCGCCTCTCGCTCGGCGACGGTGAGCGGCAACGGCTTGGCGGGCAGCGACAACGGCCGGCCGAGGTCTTCGGCGGCAAGCTCGCCATAGAAATTCAGCTGCCCGGCGATGCTCGCCAGCAACTCGCGGCCGCTCGCGCGCAAGGCCTCGCCGTCTTGCGATTCCTTTGCCAGCACCTGCAGTCCGCGCGCCTTCCAGTAGACCCAGGCCGGATCCTTCTGCAGCAGCGCCGGCATCGCGTTGATCGCCTGCACGACCTGCTGCCAGCGGCTGCGCCCGTTGTCGCCACGCAGGGCCGATCGGACTTTCCAGGCCAGCGTGTCGTCGGGCAATTCGATCTCGTGGTCGCCTTTGCGCTGGGCGCGCTCGGCGCGCAGGAACTGCTCGGCCGCTTCCGGCTGCAGCTTGATCGCCGTCTGCCGGGCGACGCTGGCCCAGGTCCAGGCGGCGAGGTCGGCGGGCAGGGCGCGTGCCCAGCGCTGACTGAGCAGATACGCCGCGGAATCGTTGTCGGTGGTCGCCAGACGCATCAGGGCCAACGATGCAAGCTCGGCGTCGTTGCGGGTCGCCGACGAGGCCTTCTTTGCCAGGTAGCGAGAGGGCGAGTCGATGATTTCGCCGACTCGCTTGTCGAGACCCGGCGCAAGCAACGCGGCAGCCTGACGGGCGGCACGCGGCCGGCCGATCTCGATCGAGAGGCGCACCTTCTTCCAGATGTCGGCGACGGTAAGCTGGTGGGCGTCGACGAGCGTGGCAGCGAGCAGGGCGCAGCCGTCGTCGGCGTCCTTTTGCGCCAGCCAGGCTGCCAGTGCAGCGTCCTTGACCGGTTTTCCGGAGACCAGGTCGACGACGAGCGCGTAGCAGCTGACCTCGCGGTCATCGTTCATGCGAAAGCGCGGATATTCGGCGGCGAAGTCGGCCCAGTCGCGACGCCGTCCGAGCTCGAGCAGCCAGTCGTTGCGCAGACGATCTTCGACGTAGGTGCCGCTCCAGCGCTCGGCGAAGGCGGTCAGCTCCGCCTGCTGCGCGTCGCCAAGGCGGTTCGTGAGCTCCCAGTAGTCGACCCACATCGCCAGCGGGTTGCGCTCGGCCGCGGCCTGGCCGCGCAGCTCGGCGAGGCGATTACGGTCCTTCTTGCGCAAGGCGTCGCGGGCGTCGAGCAGCGTGCCCGCGGCGTCTCGCATCGCGTCGATTCGCGGCAATGCGACCGCGCTTGTTGCGAGCAGGGCCAGCGCGGCGACAGCACCGGCGGCGAATCGACGCCAGCCGAAAGCCCGCACATATACTGGGTCGCAGCCGCTCCGTTTCGTCGTTCGCATCAGCCTTCTCATCGTGACCGAAACGCCAGACGACGCCCCAATTGCACTTCAACATGCCGCCCGGCGCGCCTTGCGCCAGCGCCTGCTGGCCGAGCGCGAGCTCTTTGCCGCATCACCGGCCGCCGCCGCTGCCGGTCAGGCTCTGGCGGCTGCGCTTTGCAGCGTCGTTGCCGATCTCGAACCGGACTGTCTCGGTCTCTATTGGCCATTGCGATCGGAATTTAACGCAACCCGGGCGATCGCCGCCGACGCGCGATGCGACGATTTGCCGCTGGCGCTGCCTTATGCACGGCGCGAGGGGCGCGTCATGGAATTTCGCGCCTGGGACGGCGGCCTGGCGACCTGCACCGACGACTGCGGCATCGCCTCGAGCGACGGCATGCCGGTCGTGCCCGATGTTGTCGTCGTGCCGTGCGTCGGCTTCACCGACGACGGGCATCGACTCGGCTACGGCGGCGGCTACTACGATCGTTGGCTGGCGGCCCATCCGCAAGTCACGGCGATCGGGCTGGCGTGGTCGTTCGCAGCGATCGAGGCGACCGATTTCGAGGTGCTTGCGCACGACATGCCGTTGGCGTTCGTGGTGACCGAACTCGGCGTGCGCTGAGCGAACTCAGGTCGTTCGTCCGACCTCGCCGACGGCGGCGCGCGTTGCCGCCGCCTGGGCTTCGACCCACGCGGCGAACTGCGCTACTTCCGAGCGGCCGCGGCTCGCCGGAGCGACGATCATCCAGTACGAATACGGGCTGACGATGCGGCGAGCGACCCCGAAGGGCTCGACCAGCTCGCCCCGTTGCAGCGCCTCGAACACCAGCGGCACGCGGGCCAGTGCGATACCGTGTCCGGCCAGCGCCGCCTGCACCTGCTGGTACGTGAAGTTGAGATAGATCCAGCGGCGCGGCTGCAGCCCGGCGACGCCTTGCGAGTCGAGCCAGTGGCGCCAGGTCAGGAATTCGGTGCTCGGTCGTACGTCGTCTTCTTCGGCCAGGGTGTGCTGTGCCAGGTCGGCGAGCTCGTCGAGAGGCGGCGCGAGGCCCTGCCGGATCTGCTCCAGGAGCGCCCGGCTGACCACCGGGGTCAGCGTCTCGTCGAAGAGATGAACGCCGCCTGCGGACACCTGGCTCGGATTGCAATAGCGCAGTGCCAGGTCGAGTTCGGGATCGTCGAGATCGGCCAACCCGTCGTGGGCCGAAACCCGAATGTCGATGTCGGGATGTAGACGCTGGAAGGCTTCGATGCGCGGTAACAGCCAGAGCGAGCCGAACGATGCGAAGGTGGTGACGCTGACGCGGCGGCGGCTGCGCGAACGGCGAATCTGCTGAACGCTGGCGTCGAGCTTGCCGAGCCACGGCTCGACCGCGCGCAACAGGGCCTGACCGTCGGGGGCGATCTGCACATGGCGGGTGCCGCGAAGAAACAGCGGCGCGCCCAGCTCGTCTTCGAGCCCCTTGATCTGCCGGCTGATCGCCGATTGCGTGACATGCAGCTCATCGGCGGCGGCAACGAAGCTGAGCAGGCGTGCGACCGCTTCGAAGGCGCGGAGGTTGCCCAGGGAAAGCGGCCGTCGGGACAAGGAATTCATGCGCTCAGCGCATTAATCAGCATTCGCGGTTTCATTGGATTACCAGTGCATGAAGAGCCATCATTGCGATGCGTCATTTGGAGAGCAGTCATGATCAGTTCGCAAGAGTCAAAGTCTACCGCGATGGCCGCTGTCGGGGCCCGGAGGTCCTTGTCGTCGGGCCAGGTGTTGACCCTGGGCTCCGGCGGTGGCCAGGTCAGCGTCCTGTGCGGGCGCGTGTGGCTGACCAGCCCGGGCGACCTGGATGATCACGTTCTCGAGGCTGGCGAATCCTTCGACGTGGCCAGCTCGGGTCCGACCCTGATCGAGGCCTGGTACGGCGCCTCGCCGGCCCTCGTCGCCTGGCGTCCGCGGACGATGAGCGAGCGTGCGCGCGACGGCGTCTCGGGCACCTGGGGCCGCTGCTGGGAGTTGATGCATCCAGCCGGCCGCGCCGGCATCGGCACGGCAGCCGCCCTGGCCGGCATCGTCGCCGCTGCGTTGCTGTTCGGCCCGCTCTCCGAGGCTCGTGTTCGCGGTCTCG
>JALYSL010000243.1 GCA_030854825.1 Pseudomonadota bacterium | reverse complement strand
GAGCAGAACTGCAACGAACAGCACCAGGAAGACGACGAACAGGATTTTCGCGATGCCCGCGGCACCGGCGGCAATGCCGGTGAAGCCGAACATGCCGGCGACGAGGGCGATGATGGCGAAGAGGATGGCCCATTTGAGCATGTCGTTTCTCCTTGCGCAGCGGTGTTTAGAGGATGGCGAGGGAAGGGAGCTGGCGCTGTCTCGACTTTAAGCAAGCCTCGCGCTCCGCTGCATCGGAGCGTCGCGTACGCGACTGTAGGAGAGTGCCGGGCCGCCGCGCGACGTCAGACCTGCGGCGCGCTCGCCACGGCCGGCTCGGGTTCTTCTGCCGTCACCGCCGCGGCCTTGAGCACGACAAGGTAGCAGGCCCCATCCGCAAGGGCCGACCAGTGCAGCCGCTCACCTGTTCCGAGCAGCACCGCCGAATAGGCAGCGGCCTGTTCGGCGGCTGGCGCGTCGCTCGGCCGGGCGAACAGAACGCGTAGCTTGCGGCCGTCACGGGTCAGCGTGATCTCGGCGTCGTTCCAGGCATTCGGCAGGCACGGCGTGAACGAAATTTCGTCGCCATGCTGGGCGAAGCCGAACATCGATTCGATCGCCGCGCGCTGCAACCACGCCGCCGAGCCGGTGTACCAGCTCCAGCCGCCGCG
The DNA here is from genome assembly GCA_030854825.1 of Pseudomonadota bacterium. The sequence goes on along the minus strand of JALYSL010000243.1, from coordinate 1,466 downwards.
ACCAACGTAGGGCGCCGCGGTATAGACGTCGCCGGCCATGACGTAGGGCTCGGCTTCGTAGGCGGGGCCGCGGATCGGATGGCGAGAGCGATGCGCCGGGCTCAGGTAGCCGAAGTACCGGTAAGCGGCTTCGGCGTCGCCACGCTCGGCCTGAGCCATCAGCGCCCAGACGCCGGCGTGCGAATACTGTCCACCGTTCTCGCGAACGCCGGGCGGATAGGACTGGATGTACCCGGCACTCGGCAGTTCGAAACGAAGCGGTGGATCGAGCAGCTTGATGAGACCGGCTTCGCGGTCGATCAGGCGAGCGTCGAGTGACGCCATCGCCCGCTTGGCGAACGGCTCGGGCGCGGCGTGCGAGAGAACCGCCCAGGCCTGCGCGATCAGGTCGATGCGACATTCCTCGTTGACGCTCGAGCCGAGCGGCGAACCGTCGTCGAAAAACGCCCGGCGGTACCACTCACCATCCCAGCCGGCGCGTTGCAGCGCGTCTTGCCAGCTCCGCATCGCTTCGATCCAGCGAGCCGCCCGAGCCGTCTCGCCGCGCATTTGAGCGAGTGGCGCGAAGCGGGCGACGACGTCGCAGAGAAACCACGCGAGCCAGACCGATTCGCCCCGGCCTTCGTAGCCGACGCGATTCATGCCGTCGTTCCAGTCGCCGCTGCCCATCAGCGGCAGGCCATGGGCGCCGACGCGTAGGCTGTGGTCGATGGCGCGCGAGCAATGCTCGTAGATGGATGCCGTGTCGGCGCTGCTATCCGGTGCGTAGTACGCGTCCTCGGCGCCTGGCGGCACGGCGATGCCTTCGAGGAACGGCACGCTCTCCTCGAGCAGCGTCATGTCGCCGGTAGCGCGAAGGTAGTGCAGAGCGGCGTAGGGCAGCCACAAAAGATCGTCGGAGAAATGAGTTCGCACCCCCGCGCCGGTCGGTGCGTGCCACCAGTGCTGCACGTCGCCCTCGGGGAACTGGCGCGATGCCGACAGGACGACCTGCCTGCGCAGCATGTGCGGCGCCGACCAGGCGAGTGCCATCGAGTCCTGTAGCTGATCGCGAAAGCCATAGGCACCGCCAGCCTGGTAGAAGCCGGCCCGGGCCCAGAGGCGACAGGCGATGGTCTGGTAGAGCAGCCAGCGGTTGACCATCGCATCGAAGAGAGGATCGGGCGTGCGAACCGTCGCCCCACCGAGCAGCTCGTCCCAGTGGCCGCGCACCTGCTGCATTCGTTTCAGGGCCGGAACGAGGGCGGACCTTTGGGCGAGAGCCTGCGCACCTTCCGAGCTCGGCGACCAGCCGAGCAGGAAGACGCGATCGACGGAATCGCCGGCACGCACTTGCAGCCGGGTCGCCAGCGCCGCGCAAGGGTCGAGACCCGCCCCGCTCGCCTGGCCATACTGATCGGCAACGACGAGTCGGCCACGCGCATCGAACAGCTCCCGGCGGTCGCAGGTCCAGTCGGCGAGCTCCT
>JALYSL010000206.1 GCA_030854825.1 Pseudomonadota bacterium | reverse complement strand
GCCGCCTGTCCGCAATACGGTAGCACGCCCGCTTCGGCCTGTCTTGCCGCCAGCCGCCAGGCGTGTCGAGGCATCATCGGGCACCGTGTGGACCGACACGCATTGCCATCTCGACGCCGCCGAATTCGCTGCCGACCGCGAAGCCGTCGTGGCGCGAGCGCGTGCCGGCGGCGTCGGCATGATCGTCATTCCGGCCGTCGACGCAGCCAATTTCGACCGCGTGCGCGAGCTCGCGCACCGCCACGGCCTGGCCTATGCGCTCGGCATTCATCCGATGTGCGCGGATCGATCGGCCGACGCCGACCTGCTGACACTTCGGCACGCGCTCGTCGCGCAGCGCGACGATCCGCACCTGGTCGCCGTCGGCGAGATCGGCCTCGATCATTTCGTGCCCGGTCTCGGCCGCGAGCGGCAGGCCGTGTTCTTCGCGGCGCAGCTCAGGCTTGCCGCCGAGTTCGACCTGCCGGTGCTGCTGCATGCGCGGCGCGCGGTCGATGAGGTTTTGAAGCATCTGCGGGCGCGGCGCCCGAAGGGCGGCATCGCCCACGCCTTCAACGGCAGCCTGCAGCAGGCCCAGGTCTTCGCCGAGCTGGGCTTGCGGCTCGGCTTCGGCGGCGCGCTGACTTTCGATCGCGCCCTGCGCATCCGTCGCGTCGCCGCGGCGGTGCCGCTCGATCGGGTCGTCATGGAAACTGACGCACCCGACATCGCTCCGCAGTGGCTCTACCGTACCGCGGAAGAGCGCGAGCAGGGCGCGACGATGCGCAACGACTCGGCCGAGCTGCCGCGCATCGGCGCGGTGTTGGCAGGCCTGCGCGGCATCGACGTGGCGACGCTGGAAGCGGCGACGACGGCGAACGCGATCGCGACGCTGCCCAGGCTGGCTTCGCTCTGTTCGCCGGTGGCCGCGTGATGCGCGGCCGGGGCGCGTTGCCCGAAGTGACGATTTCCGAATCGCGCGGCGTTCGCTACCTGCATCTGGGCACGCCGTGGATCCAGGGCGCGATGCGCATCGACGAGCCGCTCGAGATCGAGCTCGACTACGTGCAGCGGATGATGGCCTGGATGCTTTTTCGCGACGAAGACAAGGTGACGCGCGGCCACGCCGTGCAGCTCGGCCTCGGCGCGGCGGCGATCACCCGCTTTTGCCTGCGCCGGCTAAAGATGCGGACGACGGCCGTGGAGTTGAATGCCGACGTCATCGCCGCGTGCCGGATGTGGTTTCGCCTGCCCGACGATTCCGAGCAGCTTGCCGTGCTCGAGATGGACGCGGCCGATTTTGTCGCCGACCCGGGCCGGCGCGGCTCGGTCGACGTTCTCGCCGTCGATCTCTACGACCACGAAGCGGCGAGTCCGGTCCTCGACAGCGCCGCTTTCTATCGCGATTGCCGCGACGCCCTGGCCGACCGCGGCGTCATGAGCGTCAACCTGTTCGGCCGCGACGCATCGTTCGAGACAAGCTTCGCGCGCATCGCCGCGGCGTTCGGCGCCGACAGCGTTCTGTCCCTTAAACCGACTCGCGAAGGCAACACCGTTGTCATCGCGATGAAGCATGTCACGGTCCCCGACCGCGCCGTGCTTGCCCGGCGTGCCGAAAACATCGAAACTCGCTGGAAGCTTCCGGCCCGCAAGTGGCTGCGCATGTTGCGCCCGCTCGAGCCGCGGCCGACTTCCGTTTCCGATCTGCCTCCCGAATGAAATTGCCGATCAAAAGCGCGCGCTCCGAACCGGCAACGCCCACCAGTGGCGCCGCCGTGGTCGAGCTGCCGATGGAGCGCTCGATCTCGCCGTCGCGTTCGTCGACGCTGAACTTCGCGGCGACCGATCTTTCGCTCGGCGTCGTCACCAGCGGCAAGCTCACCTGGCGCACGGTGCTCGCCTGGCTGCGCGACGACCGGATCCTGAGCGCCGAAGACGTCGATCGCACGGCGCGCCGTTTCGCTGGCGGCAACAGCTCGCAGCATCCGCTCGTTCGAATCGGCAGCGCCGGGCTGACTCGTGTCGGCGACGGCAAGGTGCTCGACGCCGAAACGCTGACCGAATGGCTGGCCAAGCATAGCCGCATGCCGTACATGCGGATCGACCCGCTGAAGGTCGACGTCGGCCGCGTCTCCGATGTGATGTCGATCAACTACGCCGAGCGTCGCCACGCGCTGCCGCTCAGCTTCGGCGTCACCGAAGTGGTGATCGCGACTTGCGAGCCGCTCGACATCGGCTGGGTCTCGGAGATCGAAGCGCATACGCGGCGCATGGTCAAGCTCGTCATCATCAACCCGATCGAGATCGCGCGCTACACGACCGAGTTCTACGCGCTCTCGCGCTCGGTTCGCAACGCGACGAAGATGGGCGAGTCTTCGGCGCTCGCCAACTTCGAGCAGCTGGTCGAGCTCGGCAAGACCAACAAGCTGCTCGACGCCAACGACAGCGGAGTCATCCAGGTCGTCGACTGGCTCTGGCAATACGCGTTCGACCAGCGCGCCTCCGACATCCACCTCGAGCCGCGCCGCGA